>DATEAV010000227.1:0-12791 GCA_035288185.1 Anaerolineales bacterium
TATCGCCGGCCAGACCGCCCCACCGGGCAAGCGCATGGGCCACGCAGGCGCGATCATCGAGGGCGGCTCGGGGCTGGCGTCCGACAAGATTGCGGCGCTGGAGGCGGCCGGGGTGAGCGTTGCCAGGCACCCCGAGGAAATTGCGGCTCTCCTCCACTAGAGTGGCGGGCGGATACGGAGTCGCCTCGATCCAGTCGTCTGCCGAGCCGATCCGACGGCGAGAGCGCCGGAGCGCAACCGGGCGCCCAGGTCGGCCTGACGGTCGGCATGCGGGGCGCATTCTAGAGATGTCGGAGCCACCGCCGTCATCCTCCTTCGCCGTTGACGGGGCGGGCCGGTGGGGGTCGAGAGACGTCGGCCGCGTTGGCCGCCGAACGGCCGAGCCGATGGCGGGCACGCGCAGGCCGCCACTCGATCACCGGGACCTGGAGGAGGGACCGTGGCTGGCGAGATGACCAAGGCCGACCGCCTCCGGGCTGCGATCGCGGGCGCAGAAGCCGATCGGCCGCCGATCGCCCTGTGGCGGCATTTCCCCGTCGACGACCAAAGTCCCGCGACCCTGGCTGAATCGGCTCTTCGGTTTCAGCGAGAGCTTGATCTGGATCTGATCAAAGTGACGCCGGCTTCGTCGTACTCCGTCGCCGATTGGGGCGTGCAGGATGAGTGGCGGGGCGATGCGGAGGGTACACGCGACTACACGGTCCGCGTGGTGACCGAGCCAAGCGACTGGCGGGATCTGCCGTCGCTCCCGGCCGGGATGGGCAAGCTGGCGGAGCACCTGGACTGTCTCGGGGCCGTGTGCCGCGAGGCCGGCGAGGACGTGCCGGTGGTGGCTACGGTGTTCAGCCCTCTCGCCCAAGCGAAACACCTCGCCGGCGAAGAGCGCCTCCTGGACCATCTCCATCGAGCTCCAGGCGATGTAGAGGCGGGGCTCGAGACGATCACGCAGAGAACCATCGCGTTTGTCGAGGCGGCCAGGGCGACGGGGATCTCCGGGATCTTCTACGCGGTTCAGCATGCCACGTATATCTACTTCGACGAAGCGGGCTATTCGCGGTTTGGTGAGCCCTATGACCGCAGGATCCTCGAGGCGGCCGGCGGTCTGTGGCTCAACCTGCTTCACCTGCATGGCGAGGCGGTGATCTTCGATCTGGCCTCGAGGCTTCCGGTGCAGGTGGTCAATTGGCACGATCGCCACACCGGGCCCAGCCTCGCGGATGCCCGCCGTCGGTTCAAGGGTGCACTTTGTGGAGGCCTGCGGCGTTGGGAGACTCTCGTCCTTGGGCGGCCCGAGGATGTTGTCGCCGAAGCGCAAGGCGCGGTTCGGTCCGTAGGGGGCAAGGGCCTGATCCTGGGGGCTGGCTGCGTTGTTCCAGTGCTGGCGCCGCGGTCGAACCTGGAGGCCGCCCGCCACACAATCGACTTCGCATAGTCACAGTCCGAAGCCTGAGAGCTGCCAGGATACTCGAGGTCAATCTGTGGCTGTTTCCCTCCAACCGACGGTCAAGGGCAGATAGCGATGGCTGGCTTGAGGGTGATCGGGGGAAGCGCACGCGGGCTGCGGCTGCGCATGGTTCCGGGGGACTCGAGCCGGCCCATCGGCGACCGGGTGAAAGGGGCCCTATTCAACATCCTGGGCGCCGACGTCGAGGGCTCGAGGTTTCTGGACCTGTTCGCGGGAACCGGGAGCGTGGGCATCGAGGCTCTAAGCCGGGGAGCTTCGTCGGCGACGATGATCGACGCCAGCCCCCGCGCCATCCAGACGATCCGCGCCAACCTTGCCCACACTCGATTGGAGGAACGCGGCGAGGTGGTGCACGGGGACTCGTTCGCCTACCTTGCCCGAACTCCGCCCGAGCCCTTCGACTTCATCTACGTCGCGCCGCCCCAGTATCACGGCCTGTGGAGCCGCGCCCTCCGCGCCATCGATACCAATCCCGGCGCGCTAAACCCGGACGGCTCGGTCATCGCCCAGATCCATCCGAAGGAGTATGAGGCGCTTGGCCTGAATCGCCTCGTGGAAAAGCAGCAAAGGCGCTACGGCAATACGCTGCTGTGCTTCTTCGAGCTGCCGGGCACCTGAGGCTCGCAGCACTGCGCATTGCGCCGGCGCAGTTACGCCGGCGCAGGTATCTTCGCCGGGCGAAAAGAGGCTCCACCCTGCTGATGGGATTGTCCTTGCCTCGGTAGGGGCGAAGCATTCGCACACGACACCGTTAAGGGCATGGCCTCGCGCCAAGCGAATGCTCCGCCCCTACGCGTTGCGCCCGGCCCGGGGGTCTTCAGCTGGCGAAAAGCGACACCCACAGACGAGCACCGCCGTCCGTGATCGAGGCACGAGCATGCTGACGGGATTGTCCCTGTCGCGGGTAGGGGCGAAGCATTCGCACAACGGTCCGTCAAGGGGTCGGCCTAGCGCCAAGCGAATGCTTCGCCCCTACGCGTTGCGCCAGCGCAGGGGTCTTCACCGGGCGAAATGGGTGCAGGTGGGCGGCCTTCTTCAGGTGTGCTGCGCCCCTGCTACCTCTCTCTGCCCGCACAACACAATCGATTGAACGAATAGCGCGGGCGCAGAGCCTCAGCTGGCAGGAGTGGCGGTCAGGTGATCGATCCGCAGCGCTGTCCTGAAGAGGGTGTAGAGGCAGAAGAGCTCGAGAGCGAAGGGCGGGAAGCCGAGCAACCCGAGCACCGGCATCTGCCCGAAGTATAGGTTGAAGGGACGAAGAGCCTCGGGCACCAAGTAGACCCAATGCGCGCCGCCGGCCCGAAATGCCTGGTAGTTCCAGGTCTCCCACAAGATGCCGCATGTGGCGCCCGCCAGGAGAAGCGAGAGGATCGGTGAACGGTCCCCCTCCTTCCAACGGCGAGCGAGGGAGGGGGCGCCAAGCTGGGCGTTGATAGGATCCACGAGGAAGATGAAGCCCATCCAGACTGCCCCGAAGAGGTAGAAGGCGATCGCCTGTGGAAGCGCAAGTGGAACAGCGACGAGGATTGCGCCTACAAGCATCCACAGCCGGCTGGGACCAGGGGGCCGGGACGTCTGGCGAGGCGGTTGGGTGGGGAGGCGCCGCCAGAGCGCGAATCCCACCAGATCGGCCGTCTCGAAGATGGCCGGCAGGATCGTCGAGAACGACCAGCCGTAGGCGAAATCGCGCACAAGGGGATTCGGAGGCACACCGCGATAGGCCCAGTTCTGCAGATGGAAGTTGTAAGCCTCGAAGATCAACCAGATTCCGATGGAAGCCAGGAAGAGAATGGGCGCCTCGCGCTTCCGTGTCGTGAGCCAGGAGGCGCCGGCCGCCCGCCGCACGAGGCCGTCGACAAGCAGGATGTAGCCCGACCAGACGATCGGTGTGAGCCATGTGGCGATCACGCGACTGCCGGCGGCGATTCCGGCTTCGGCCGCGAACAGGATCGCCAGGCCGAGCCACGTGTGCCATGGGAACCGGCGGGAGGTGGATGTCATTCGGCGAATCGGATGGTGAGGCGGCCGTCTTCTGCGTAGCTGTACGCGGCGCAAAACGGAGGTCGGTCTTCCGCTTCCAGCACACGGGGCAGAAGGGCGGGGAGGTCTTCAACAAGCGGGAGCTCTCCCAGCCGGGAGACCTCCACCCATTCGGCGGTGCCCTCGGGGGTCGGAGATGGCTCACCCGGGGGCGCCGCGCCGTGGAACACGTAGAGGCCAATGCCTGGAACGCGCTGCGTATCGATCACGGCGACCCCGCACAGACGAAGGGAGGGCACGACCAGCCCGGTCTCTTCGCGGATCTCGCGCAAGGCGCTCCCAAGAGGATCCTCGCCGCGCTCGAGATGTCCCCCCAGGCCGTTGTAGTGTCCTGCCCATGCCCCCCGGCCCGGCGGCACTCGCATCAAGAGCACCTCTCCGGGCCGGATGAGGAACGTCAGGGTGCGAGGAATGATGGCGTATCGGTCGGGTTGCAGCCGCTGGCCGGCGAGGGACATCGCTTCAGCCTCAATCGGCCAGGTCTCTCACATCCTCGGCCTGGGCGAGATCGGCGGCGTAGTCGGAGAGAGGCGGCTGGATCTTTGGCGCCTTGACGTGCTTCTCGACGTCCCGCTTCGTCTTTCCGATGTTGAGGCGATCGAAGAGCAATAGGAACTGCTTCTCCCAGGCGGCCTCGATCTCGGCCAGCGCGCCGTCGGGAACGCTCCACAGGTCGCTCTTGAAAGGACCGAGGGCGTTCTTGCGGATCTTGTAGTAGAACTGCTCGTCGCTCTGGTCCGGCTTCCGCTCCCCGCCGTGGTTCTTGTCCAAATACGCGTACATCTCCCGGCGGAGCGCGGCAGGCAGGCGGTCGAAAAGCATGTTCTGGAAGTTGGTGGCCAGATGGACTTCGACAGCGCCCGCCTCGGCGAAGCGACGGAAGGCCTGCTCGGGCAGCGTCGAGGCGCCGTGCTGCACTGCGCCGCCCAGCCCATACCCCCGCCTGGCCAGATGGGAGAGCCCGGCAAGCGTCTCGAAATCGACGTTCACCTTGGCGATCGAGCCGTCGGGTAGGACGACACCCCCGTGTGAAGTGCCCGTCTGGATGCTGATCTTGGAGAGGCCGGCCGCGCCCGGCGCGGCCCTGCGCAGCGCCTCGTTGTAGCCCTGCATGAAGGCTCGGAGCTCAGGCTCCGTGCTGTTCTGGCTGCCCACTTCTCCGATCTCTCCGCCGACGGAAATGGTGACCCCCTTCGGCTCCATCTTCCGAATCGCGGCGGTGAGCTCGGCGCAGAGGGTGTAGTTGAGCGCCTGCTGCTCGGCGATCGTCGGTTTCTTGAGATCGACGAGGGTCGAGGTGTCGATATCGATATTGAAGAAGCCGGCCCGAATCGCCTCGTCGCTCAGATCCCGGAGGGCTTTCACTTCGGCGTCTGGGGAAGCGGCGTAGCGCCTGACGCTCGCCTGGAAGTGATCTCCCTGGATAAAGACGGGGCCCTGGTAGCCCTCGGCGATGGCGGCCGCCAGCACGGTCGAGGCGTATTCGGAGGGCCGCTGGTCGGTGTATCCCATCTCGGATCGCGCGATCTCGAAGATGAGGGCCCCGGCCTCGAGGGCCTTGGCGGCCCGAAAGACGGCGCGGGCGGCGTGAAAGGGCAGGGCGCGCAGGTTCATCGCCGGGACGGTGAAATCCTCGCGCACCTCGCCTCGCCCTCGAGCGAGATAGAGGGCTTGGATCGAGGCAGGCACGGCGCCCGCCTCGAGAGCCAAGCGGCGGATCAGCCAGCGGGCTACGCCTCGGTCGGGCTCTCGACCGAAGACGGCGAGCCTCGCTAGAATTTCGATTCGATCCCGAACCAGGGCCGGGCGAGCGATGAGCAGGCGGCTGTCTCGGAATTCAATCGCGTCGCCCAACGGCTCGGCGACGCGCTGGAGGGCAGCGGGCTGGTTCACGGTGAGCTCCTGAGGGTGATCTTTCGTCGCAATTATACCGCCCTGACGGTGAGAGCCTTTGAACCAGTCCCGGACTCACCAGGTGCTTCTCCGCGGCTAGCGCGTCCCCAACGGCACTCACGCCTGACCCGTTCGCGTCCATCCCGGAGCTGCCAGGGGAGGGGAGGTTGTCCAAGGAGGCAAGGGGCGGCTCTGCCGCCCCTGCCTCCTTGGGCCTCAATCCCCCTCTCCGCTTTCGCTCAATGGCATGGGTGAACAATGACAAGCGGAGAGGGGGCAGGGGGGTGAGGCGGAAAAGCACAAGACAAGAAGTGCACTGTGTCAATGCAAGTGGATGAGGGACGATGCGTGTGTCCTCGTCCGATTCATTCACGGCTTCTGGGCGGCAGGGGCTGGCCAGGCGGCCGGATGGCGGGCAGTCAGCCGAGCGTCAGCGTGTCGGTTGCTATTGGCCCCCAGTCCGTCTATAATGCGCCCTGGACCGGGGATCTCACGCCCGGCTTCTGGATTGGAGAATTCGATGACCGATCCCCTGAGCAAAATCACCGAAGGCAAGGATGTCTTTGGCAAGATCCGCAACTTCCTCGCCGGGTTTGTAGGCTACGTCGAGCGGGACAACCGGCGAGAGGCCGATAAGCTCCTGCGGCAGACGATCGCCAGCCGGTATGAGGAGCAGTGGGCGCGAATCTCGGAGCTCCAGCGGCAACTGATCGCGGCCGGCCAGATGGAACCGATCGACGATCTCGAAGCTGCAGCGATCAAGCTCCGGACGTTCGTGGATCGGGTACGCGGCGCCTCCTACGGCTACAGCGGCTTTTTCGACGCGGTCCGTATCAACGCCGACGAACTGGAGAAGATCTACGCCCACGATCTCGCCCTCCTGGAGAACGTCCAGAAGATCACCTCCGCGGTGGATAATGTGGGGGCGTCCATCGGGACCGACGGCCTCCCCGCCGCTGTCCGTCACCTGGTGACGATGAGCCAGGAAGTGATCGACGTCTACAACCGGCGCGACGAGACGATCCTATCCGCCTAGCCTGCGGGTGGGCATGAGGAGAGTGACCCATGGCACGCATTTTCGACGTTGTTGAATACCCGAATGAGATGCGCGATGAGATCGTCCACCGCTTCCCGGAGAGCGGGTCGGGCGACTTCCGCATCGGCAGCCAGGTGATTGTGCGCGAGGCGCAGGCGGCGGTCTTCTTTCGTGACGGCAAGGCGCTCGACACGTTCGAACCCGGTCGGCATACCATCACCACCGCCAACGTCCCGGTTCTGATCGACCTGATCGGGAAGGCGTTCAATGATCGCACTCCCTTCACGGCCGAGGTCTACTTCGTCTCGAAGCGCGAATTCCCCGATCAGAAGTGGGGGACTCCGCAGCCGATCATCGTCCGCAATCCGGGGATGGCCCTGGGTGTGGCCTTGCTGCAAGGCTTCGGAACCTACAGCTTCCACGTCTCCGACCCGCAGCAGTTCGTCACCCAGATCGTTGGGGCGTCGGGGATCTTCCGGACGGGCGATATCCAGAGCCGCCTGCGCTCGATGCTCCTCTCCAAGCTTCAGGACCTGCTCGGCGAGACGACTTCCGCCAAGAGCGTTCCCGAACTGATCGCTCTCACCGAGGAGCTCGGCGCCGGAGTACGCGCCAAGGGTCAGGACGATTTCAAAGCCATCGGGCTCACGCTCAAGTCGTTCTACATCGAGAACTTGAAGCCTTCCGACAAGTCGGCGGAGGAGCTGCGGGCGATGGGCATGCTCGACGTCGCCACCTACACACAGCTCCAGGCGGCGGATGCCATGCGCGACGCGGCGCAAAACCCCTCCGGCGGCGCAGGGCTGACCGCAGGGATCGGGGCCGGCATGGGGATTGGCAACGTCCTCGGGCAGGCGCTCCAAGGCGTGCAGGCCGGCAAGGCGGCCGCCGCCCCAATTCCAGACGTCATGACGCCGGCCGAGGCCGCCACTGTGATGAAGGTGACCGAAGACGACGTCCTGGCCGCAATCAAGGCGGGGGACATCAAGGCCAAGAAGATCGGCAAGTCCTTCCGCATCAGCCGCGAGTCGCTCGAGGACTTCCTCAAGGGATAGCGGCGTCCAGCGAGTCGGGAAGAGGGCCGGCGCCTTTTGCCGGCCCTCTTTTGATTCGATGAGAAGCCTACTCGGGGCTCAAACCGACCGACTGCACCAGGGCCGCCACGTCGGCGGAGGAGAGGGTCTTGGCCTTGGGGAGTGACCGGAGGTGGTGCTTCAGCTTCTTGACATGGGTGCTCACGAAGGGCGCATCTTCGGCATCCAGATCGGCCCCAGGATGCACGAAGACGAGCAGCGGCTCCACCTTCGGAAGATCCTCGTGATCGAGCCGGCGCCGAAGCTCCCGCTCGAGGCGCTCCGCCTCGCCTCCGGTCTGCGATCCCGGCTCGGTGAGCGTCTGCCGGCGAGGCTGGCCGCCACGGCGGGAAGGCCGTTCTCGCCACCACTTCCCATCGCTGTAGGAGATGGCTCCCTCGATTGCGGTTGTGCACAACGCGTAGATTCCGCTGGGGGTGATCAGCGCGTGGCTGGCGCCCAGCAGGTAGTGAAAAAGAGTGTATCGCTCGTCCAGGCCTTTCAGAGCGTCGTCGAGGACTTCGTCCATGCGCGGGTGCTTGCCCCAGCGGCTTCGTTGTGTGTTGCCGATCTGGGATAGGATCAGGCCGGCGAAGGACACCATCAAGGTGATGTTGAATAGCTCGCGGGCGGTGAGGGCGAGCACGACGGCGCCGATCATGAGGGCGATCCCGCCGAAAGTGAGGATCGTGCCAAAGGCGCTGTTGCGCCGGATCATCCGCTCGTTGACGTAGCGCTGCATCAGCCCTCCCACCGCCGCAAGACGAGGCAGGCATTCTGCCCGCCGAGGCCGAAGGAATTGGAAAGGGTCACCCTCACCGTCGCCGTCCGCGCCTGATTGGGCACATAGTCCAGGTCACACTCGGGATCCGGGTAGTCGTAGTTGACCGTGGGGTGGATTTGGCCGCGGTCGAGGGTGAGGGCGCACACGGCGGCCTCGATGGCCCCGGCAGCCCCCATGGGGTGGCCGATCATCGACTTGGTCGAGGAGATTGGGATCGTGTAGGCATGCTCCCCGAAGAGACGCTTGATGGCCAGGGTCTCCATGGCGTCGTTCGCCGGCGTCGACGTCCCGTGGGCGTTGATGTAGTCCACGTCCCTGGGCAGGATGGCGGCGTCTTCAAGGGCCCATTGCATGGTGCGGATGGCGCCGGTGGCCGTGGGATCGGGAGCCGCCATGTGGAAGCCGTCGCTGGAGGCGGCATAGCCCACCACTTCGGCGTAGATGTGAGCCCGGCGGGAGCGAGCATGCTCCAGCTCCTCCATCACCAGGCAGGCGGCTCCCTCGCTGAAGACGAAGCCCTCTCGGCGCAGATCGAAGGGACGCGAGGCGCGCTCCGGAGAATCGTTGTAGCTGGTGGGAAGCGCTCGCATCGCAGCGAAACCGCCGAGCGTGAAATCGCGAATGAGGGCTTCGGTGCCGCCGGCCAGGATCACATCGGCGCGGCCGGCGCGAATGGCGAACGCCGCCTCGCCCACCGTTTGAGTCCCGGTGGCGCAGGCCGTGGTGATCGTGGAGTTGGGGCCCAACGCCCCGAACTCCTGCGTCACGTGGAAGGCGGGCATGTTGGGGAGCGCCGACGGGACGAGGAAAGGGCTCACCCGGGCATAGCCCTGGGTCCGCAGCACCTGGATCCCCTCGTCGGCTCGCTCGATCCCCCCAATCGCCGTGCCGAAATAGACGCCGACACGCTCCGGTCGAGCCAGCGGCACAGGAAGCCCGGAATCCGTCATCGCCTTCCGCGCCGCGACCATGGCCACCTGGGAGGCTCGCGAGAGGCGGCGGGCCTCCTTGGCCGGAAAGTGATCCTCCGGCTGGTAGTCCGGGATCTCGCCGGCGATCTGGCATGGCAGCCCGTTGGGCTCGAATTGGGTCACCCTGCGAATTCCGGACTTGCCGGCGAGCAGCGCCGCCCAGATCGCCTCGCGGTCTGAGCCCAGCGGGGTGAGGAGCCCGAGGCCGGTGATGACAACTCGACGGAGGGAATCTGGCATCCGAATCCTCTAGGCCGCGGCCGGCGCCGGCGTGAGCCGCCGGCTGATCTCTGCCCGGACACTCTCAAGAACACCGGCGTCGGCGGCGAGTTTCGCCACCCGGACGGCGTTCTGGATCGCCAGCGCATCTGACCGGCCGTGGCCGATAAACACCAGGCCGTCCACCCCAAGCAGGGGCGCCGCGCCCTCCTCGCTCGGATCGAGCATCTTGCGCAGGCTCCGAAGAGCGGGCCGGACCAGGAGACCGCCCACCTTGACGGCCGGGGAGGCGGCCTGGATCTTCTCCCGGACGATATCGAGGATCAAAGCCCCGACGGCTTCGGCCGATTTCAGAAGGATGTTGCCGGAGAAGCCATCCGTGACGACGACATCGGCGGCGCCGGCGAAGACCTCCTTCCCTTCGACGTTGCCGATGAAATTGAGGCCCGACGCCTGCAACAAGGGATAGGTCTCGCGCACGAGCAGGTTGCCTTTGCCGGGCTCCTCGCCGTTGGAGAGCAGGCCGATCCGAGGGTTGCCGACGCCTCGCACGCGCTCCGCGTAGACCTGCCCCATAATGGCGAATTGGAGGAGGTGTTCGGGCTTGCAGTCGGGATTGGCGCCGACGTCAAGGACGATGCACGAGCCGGAGCGTGTGGGGAATACCGGGGCAAGCGCCGGGCGATCGACGCCGGCGAGCATGCCCAGGCGGAAGTAGGCCGTCGTTGCGGCGGCGCCGGTATTGCCCGCGGTGACAAAGGCATCGGCCTGGCGATTGCGCACCAGGTCGATCCCCAGGGCCATCGAGGTTTTCGGTTCCTTGCGCTTCGCCTTAAGCGCCAGGCTGAGGCCCTTGTCTTGCATCGTGAGCAATTCGGGCGCGTGCAAGAGAGTCACAGGCAGCTTTCCTGGACTTGTGGCCTCCAATGCGGGTCGGACCACCGCCTCGTCCCCAACCAGGATGATCTCCACGCCGTAAGCCCGGGCGGCCAGGACCGCTCCCTCAACATCGGGAATGGGATAGCGGTCCGAACCCATGGCATCGACGACGATCCGCATTGTGATCTCCTTCGGCCGGGGGCTCGGTGAGCCGGGCCGGTCGTCACAGGCGCCGGCTTGAGCACGAGGCCCTCTCCAATGTGAGCGTTCAGCCACACCCAGGGGCATCGCCGTTGACAGACCGAGTTCGTCCGCTATAATACTCCACGTTGCAGGGTCTGCGGGCGCTGGTGCTGGAACTGGCAGACAGGCATGGTTGAGGGCCATGTGCCGCAAGGCGTGGGGGTTCAACTCCCCCCCAGCGCACTGCAGAGGGAGCCACCGTGAGGTGGCTCCTTCGCTTGATGGGTCGCCCTCCGTCGCAGGGGCGAAGCATTCGGCCAGCCGACCACAATCGGCACCGGCTCGAAGCGGCCGAATGCTTCGCCCCTACCGGAGATGGGACGGACCACCAACCTCGGTGCGGATCTACTGAGCGGGGATCGCCCCGGTCGCGGCATGCCCTCACCGCGCCACTCCTTCTCTCTACATGCGTAGGGGCACGGCATGCCGTGCCCCTACGACGCGCCACGAGGAGGAAGTCCGCGTGGGGCAGAAGCGCGCGGCCAGAAAGGGCCGCTGGGAGCCATGCCCGTACGAGCAGCGCCTGGACGACGGGAAAGGGTCTAGTGCAGGATCTTGCTCAGGAACTGGCGTGTTCGCTCTTCCTTGGGGGCGGTATACAGGCCCTCGGGTGTGGTCTCCTCCACGATGAGACCCTGATCCATGAAGAGAATGCGCTGGGCGGCGGCCTTGGCGAACCCCATCTCGTGGCTGACCACCAGCATGGTCATGCCGGCCGCGGCCAGCTCGAGCATGACGTCGAGGACCTCTTTGATCATCTCCGGATCGAGCGCGGAGGTCGGCTCGTCGAAGAGCATGATCTTTGGGTTCATCGCCAGCGCACGCGCAATCGCCACCCGCTGCTGCTGGCCGCCCGAAAGCTGGCCGGGGTAGGCGCCCGCCTTCTCCGGGATTCCCACGCGACGAAGCTGCTCCATCCCAACGGCTTCAGCCTCGTCCCGGCTTTGCTTGCGCACGATCCGCAGAGCCAGGGCGACGTTCTGCAGTGCGGTGAGATGGGGGAAGAGGTTGAACATCTGAAAGACCATGCCGACTTCGGCGCGGACGGCGTTAATGTCCGTCTGGCGGTGCGTTAGATGCTTCCCATCCACCCACACTTCCCCCCTGGTGGGGGCCTCGAGATGGTTGATGCAGCGCAGCAGCGTGCTCTTGCCGGAGCCGCTGGGCCCGATGATCACCACGACTTCGCCGCGATGGACCTCCAGGTCGACCCCGCGCACGGCCTCGACCGAGCCGAAATACTTGTGAAGGTCTTTGACGAGGATGATCGGGTCCATCTCATTCCTCGAATTTCATCTTCCGCTCAAGACCTCTCACCAGAGCTGAAAGCGTCAGCGTCATGGCCAGGTAGAGGAACGAGAGGACGTTGAAGGTCTCAAAAACGCGGAAGGTGCTTGAGCGGCGCAGCCGCCCGAGTTGGGTGAGCTCATCCACCGCGAGGACTGTGGCCAGAGAGGAGTCCTTGAGGCAGGCGATGAAGTCGTTCCCCAAGGGCGGAAGCACTCGCCGAATGGCCTGGGGCAGAATGATGTGTCTCATCGCCTGGGGGTAGGTCATCCCGAGCGACCGGGCCGCTTCCATCTGGCCACGCCCGATGGATTGGATCCCCGCGCGGAAGATCTCCGCTTCGTAGGCGCCATATCCGATGCCCAGGGCGACGATCGCCCGCAACTCCAGGCTCACGTCGCGGCTGTGGATCGTGGAGAGGTTGCTGAAGAAGCTGCCTCCCACCGCGGAGTAGCCCCAACCGCCGAGCACCCGCAAGAGGTTGGCCACGGCGGGCACAACTACAAAGGCCATGTAGAGCATGAGGACGATCAAGGGAATTCCGCGCACGGTCTCGACATAGAGAGTGGAGACAGTGTAGGGGATCACGTTCTTCGAGGTCCGGGCCAGGCCGGTGAACAGGCCGATGATCGTGGCGATCGCGTAGGAGGAGACGGTGATGCGAAGGGTCACGATGAGACCGGCCGAAAGAAAGGTGAAAGTGTCGTGATAGGGCGGGCTGGCCAAGATGAGATAGGCGAGGGTTAGCCCTGTGGCGATGATAATGATCGCCCACCAGGGCAATGAGGACAGATGGAACTCCCGGCCGACGATACCGGGCCGGGCGCGGGCAGGGGGGATGGCGCGGGAAGGTGGCTCAGCGTCGGTCATGGGTTTCCTCGAGCGAGGAGGAGGCAGGTCG
>DATEAV010000228.1:0-16415 GCA_035288185.1 Anaerolineales bacterium
GTACCCACAAAACGGATGAAGTTTCTCCCCTCTGCCTGTGACATACGGCACTGGAGGCCCTCTTCGGCCCCAACCTATCATGAGGCGGGCGATGGCACCTGCGGGCGGCCCGGCCCGCAGGCGTGATTCCCGGCCCTGGAAAGGGCTCCCTTGAGCCACGACGGCCTCCAGGCAAGTGATTCCCCCCAGACTCGGCCAGCCGGCCCTCAAGGCCTTGTCGGCGCGGTCCTGGTCGTGGGTGGCGGGATCGCCGGGATGCAGGCCAGCCTGGACCTCGCCGAGCAAGGCTTCCGCGTCTACCTCGCCGAGCGCCAGTCCGCCATCGGCGGCCACATGGCGCAGCTCGATAAAACCTTCCCCACCAACGATTGCGCCATGTGCACCATCAGCCCGAAGCTGGTGGAGACGGGCCGCCACCTGAACATCGAGCTCCTCGTCGACAGCGAAGTGCTGCGGGTGGATGGCGAGGCGGGCGACTTCACCGTCACCCTGCGGCGCCACCCCCGCTATATCGACCTTACCAAGTGCGTCGGCTGCGGCGACTGCGCCAACGTCTGCCCCGTCATCATCCCGGACGAATTCAACGAGGGCCTGGCCACGCGCCACGCGGCCTACAAGCTCTATCCGCAAGCCGTCCCCAACGCCTACGCCATCGAGAAGCTCGGCATCTCCCCCTGCCGGGACGCCTGCCCGGCGGGCCAGCGGGCGCAGGGGTACATCGCCCTGATTCGCGAGGGCCGCTACGACGACGCGCTGCGCGTCATCAAGGAAGACAACCCCTTCCCCGGGATCTGCGGCCGCATCTGCAACCACCGCTGCGAAGACGCCTGCAACCGTGGCCTGCTCGACGAGCCGGTGAACATCCACTCCCTCAAGCGGTTCATCACCGACAAGGTCTACTCCAGGCCGCGCGAGCCGAGGCCGCCCGCCGAGCGACATTATGACGAGCGGGTGGCGATCATCGGGGCCGGCCCTTGCGGGCTGACTGCGGCGCAAGATCTGGCGAAACTCGGCTACGCGGCGACGGTCTTCGAGGCGCTTTCTGTTCCCGGGGGCATGTTGCGCGTGGGGGTCCCGGAGTATCGGCTCCCCGCCTCGATCATCGAGCGGGAAATCGCCGATATTCTCGACCTGGGGATCGAGCTCCGCCTCAACACGGTCGTCAACGATCTCGACGAGCTGTTCGCCAAAGGGTTCGGCGCCGTCCTGATCGCGGTGGGCGCGCACGAGGGCGTGCGGCTGCCGATACCCGGCAACTCCCTCGACGGCGTCCTGATCAACACGCATTTCCTGCGCGACGTTCGCCTCGGTCGGCCGCCGGCGCTGGCCAGGCGCGTCCTCGTCCTCGGCGGAGGCAACGTGGCCATCGACGTCGCCCGCTCGGCCGTCCGGCTGGGCGCGGAAGTGCACTTGGCCTGCCTGGAGCCGCGTGAGAGCATGCTCTGTCACCCCTGGGAGGCGGATGCGGCCGAGGCCGAAGGGGTCACGATCCACGCCAGCCGGACGTTCCTGCGGGTCATGGACGACGGAAGCGGGCATGCCGCCGGCGTCGAATGCGGGCGCGTGCGCTCGTTCGCCTTCGACCACGAAGGCCGCCTCAGCGTCGACGTCGAAGCCGGATCGGATCACACTCTTCCGGCCGACACCGTGATCTTCTCGGTGGGCCAGCGCGCCGGCCTGGCCTTCATCCCGGGCGACGCCGGCGTCGGGATGACACGCCAAAAGACCATCGCCGTCAATCCCAATACGATGGCCGCCACTCGCCCGGGCGTCTTCGCCGCGGGCGACAGCGTCTCAGGCACTGCGTTCGTCGTGGAGGCGGTCGCCTCGGGGCATAAAGCCGCCGAGAGCATCCACCGCTATCTCCGTGGTGAGGAGTTGGAGCCGAAGCCCAAGCCCGAGCTACCCGTCGTCAAGTTCACGCTGGGCGAGCTGCAATCTCGTCTGGCGCGCGGGACTGTGCGGAAGGGCCAGCGCGTCCCCATGCCGGAGCTCCCCGTCGCCGAGCGCGTCCGCGGCTTCGACGAGGTGGCCCGCGGCTACACCGACGAATTGGCCCAGGCGGAAGCTGAACGCTGTCTGGCTTGCGCCATCTGCTCGGAGTGCCTCTCCTGCCAGTACGTCTGCCAGGCCAAGGCCATCAATCACGACATGGTCGAGGCCGAGCAGCAGATTCGGGTGGGCGCGGTCGTGCTCGCCCCCGGCTATCAGGCCTACCGGGCGGAGCTCTCCCAGGAGTATGGCCTCGGCCGCTACCCAAACGTCGTCACGGCGCTGCAATTCGAGCGCCTGCTCTCGGCCTCCGGGCCCACCAGCGGGCGGGTTCTGCGCCCCTCCGATGGAAAGCCGGCCCACCGCATTGCGTTCCTGCAGTGCGTGGGCTCGCGCGACCAAAGCCACGACTACTGCTCGGCGGTCTGCTGTATGTATGCAGCCAAAGAGGCCGTCATGGCCAAGGAGCACGACCCGGCCACGCAGGTCCATGTCTTTATGATGGACATGCGCGCCTTCAGCAAGGGCTACGAGGCCTACTATCAGCGCGCTCGGCAGCAGTATGGGGTGGAGTATACGCGGTGCAGGATCTCGGCCCTGTGCGAAGAGCCGGGCACGGGGGATCTTGTTGTCCGCTACTCAGGTGATCAGAGATCGGTGATCAGTGAAGAAGGGCCCACCGATCACCGATCACCGATCACCCCCCCTACCGATCGCCGATCACCGATCACCTCCCTTACCGATCACCAATCTTCCGTCCTTGAAGAGTCCTTCGACCTCGTCGTCCTCTCTGTAGGCATGGAGATCTCCGAGCCCGTGCGCAAGCTCGGGCGGGACCTGGGGATCGAGCTCGACGACTATGGGTTCTGCCACACGGCCCTCTTCAATCCCCTCGAGACCAGCCGGCCGGGGATCTTCGCCGCCGGCCCGTTCCGCGAGCCGAAAGATATCCCCGAATCGGTCGTGGAGGCCAGCGGCGCGGCCGCCCGCGCCGCCGGGCTGCTCAGCCCGGCGCGCCATACGCTCGCCCGTCATGCCGAGTATCCGCCGGAGCGAGATGTGTCGGCCGAGGAACCGCGCGTCGGTGTCTTTGTCTGCCACTGCGGGTCGAATATCGGCGGCTTCCTCGACGTGCCCGGTGTGGCCGAATACGCGCGCACGCTCCCGAACGTAATCCACGCGCAGGACAATCTCTACACCTGCTCACAAGACAGCATCGCCAAGATCACGGAGAAGGTGAGGGAGCTCGGGCTCAACCGCCTCGTCGTGGCCTCCTGCACACCCCGCACGCACGCGCCGCTCTTTCAGGACAGCATCCGTGCCGCCGGTATCAACGCCGCCCTCTTCGACATGGCCAATATCCGCAACCAGTGCTCCTGGGTTCACTCGCACGACCGCCCGGCCGCCACCGGCAAGGCCCGCGATCTGGTGCGCATGGCGGTGGCGCGCGTGGCCACCCTCGAGCCGCTCACGGCAAGCGAGGTGCCTGTGGAGCCGGCGGCATTGGTCATCGGAGGAGGCCTGGCGGGAATGACCGCCTCCCTCTCGCTGGCCGAGGGCGGCTTCGCCGTTCATCTCCTGGAACGGGAACACGTCTTGGGCGGCAACCTCCGCCGCGTGTATTCCGCACTCAACGGAGAAGACCCGCAGGCCTTCCTCTCCGATTTGATCGGGCGGGTGCGGGCCGAACCGCTCATTCAGGTCCACCTGGGTAGCCGACTGGTCGGGGCCAGCGGATTCGTCGGCAACTTCACGAGCACAATCGAGGCCAGTGCCGGCGCGCGGCAAGAAATCCGCCATGGCGTCGTGCTTGTGGCGTCCGGAGGCCGGGAATACCGCGGGAGCGAGTATCGGTATGGCGCCAGCCCGCGGGTGATGACGGGGCTCGAGTTCGAGGCCCTCCTGGCGCTGGCGCAAGAACGCAAGGCGGAAGACGTTGCAGCCAGGCAGGCGTGGAAGGCGATCGGCGCCCGGCTCCCCTCCGAGGTGGCTTTCGTCCAGTGTATTGGCCCGGCCGCAAACTACTGCGGCCGGATCTGCTGCACCACAGCGCTGAAGAACGCGCTCCTGCTCAAGCAGCTGAGCCCGGAGACCCGCGTCACCGTCGTCTACAAAGACATCCGGACCTACGGTTTCAAGGAAAGCCTCTACACCGATGCCCGCCGAGCCGGCGTGATCTTCGTCCGCTACGACGACGACCATCAGCCGGAGGTGACGCTTGGGGATTCGGATGGCCGGCTGACCATACGCCTGTGGGAGCCGCGGCTCGGCGTCGATCTGATTTTGCAGCCAGATCTCCTGGTCCTGAGTAACCCGAGCGTCCCGGCCGAAGGGGCCCGCGAACTGGCCACCCTCCTGAAGATCCCCGTCGATGGCGATGGGTTCTTCCTCGAGGCCCATGTCAAGCTCCGACCGGTCGATTTCGCCTCCGAGGGCCTCTTCATGGCGGGCCTGGCGCATTATCCGAAGCTGCTCGATGAGGCGATCGTCCAGGCGCAAGCCGCTGCGGGGCGGGCGGCGCGGGTGCTCTCTCGGGCGAGCCTGACGGCCGGGGGAGCCATCGCCCAGGTGGAGGCCGGCAAGTGCGTGGGCTGCCTGACGTGCGTTCGGGCCTGCCCCTTCGATGTGCCTCAGGTGCGCGCCGAACTGGCGGGCGCCGGGGGCCTGGCCGGGGCGGCCTTCATCGAGCCCACCCTCTGCCGCGGCTGCGGTGTATGTGTCGCGGAATGTCCTGCCAAAGCCATCACAATGGCACATTACCGGGACGATCAGATCATGGTCAAATTGAATGCGCTGATGCAGGCAGGAGCCGAAGATGCCCGACTTTGAGCCCCAGATCGTCGCCTTCTGCTGCACGCACTGTGCCTACAATGCCGCCGACCTCGCCGGCAGCCTTCGAATCCAATACCCGAGCGCGATCAAGGTGATCGAAGTACCGTGCAGCGGACGGGTGGACATCCTGCATATCTTGCGCGCCTTCGAAGATGGCGTCGACGGCGCGCTGGTTGCCGGTTGACTGGAGGGCGACTGTCATTACCTGGAAGGTAATGTCAACGCCCGAAGAAGAGTGGAACACACGCGCCGACTGCTCGAAGCGATCGGCCTCGAGGGCCAGCGCCTCCAGATGCTTAACCTATCCTCGGCGATGGGGAAGCAGTTCGCCGACCATGCCGCCGCTCTCACCGAGGAGATTCGCCGCCTGGGGCCCAGCCCATTGCGCCCACCCGCCGCGCCGGGCGCAGGGACGGCCCTGCGAGCCTCCCCAGACCATGGGCCGGCTGGGGCTACCGAGCCACTGGAAACGAGTCCATCATGATCATCGCCGAACAAAAACCCCTGGAAGAAATCAAAGGGCTTCTGGCCGACGCCGAGAAAGTCCTTGTCGTCGGTTGCGGGACGTGCGTCACCGTCTGCTTCGCCGGAGGTGAAAAGGAGGCCGGGATTCTCGCCACGAGCCTCCGCATGGCCACCCGCATCGACGGGAAGCCGAAAGGCGTGGCCCATGTCACGGTGCAGAGGCAGTGCGAGTGGGAATACATCGATCCCCTCGGCGAGCAGGCCCATCAGGTGGATATCGTCCTCTCCCTGGGCTGCGGCGTCGGGGTGCAGGCGCTGGCCGAGCGCTATCCCGACGTCATCGTCGTCCCCGGCCTCAACACCACATTCATGGGGCTCCCCACGGAGCAAGGCGTGTGGGAGGAGCGCTGCGCGGCCTGCGGCTCATGCATCCTCGGGCTGACGGGCGGCGTGTGCCCGATCGCCCGCTGCGCCAAGCAGCTCCTCAATGGCCCGTGCGGTGGCTCCCAGAACGGCAAGTGCGAGATCGGGAAAGACACGCTCTGCGCCTGGCAACTCATCTACGACCGCCTCAAGGGGCAGAACCGGCTTCACCTGCTGATGGAGATCCAGCCGGTGAAGGACTGGTCCACCAGCCGCGACGGCGGCCCGCGCCGGATCACCCGGGAAGATCTGCGCCTGGCCGCCGAGGCCTCCGAGTAGGCCCCGAGGAGGATCTCATGACCGAGACCCACGCCACCAACGGCTACAAATCCGGATCTCGCCTGGAACGCACACTGCGCGCCGGGCACTTTGCCGTGACGGCCGAGCTCGGACCTCCGCAAAGCGCCGACCCGGAGGTGATCCGCCGAAAGGCGCGCCTCCTCAAGGGCCTGTGCGACGCCGCCAACATCACCGACAATCAGACGGCAATCGTGCGCATGTCGTCGATCGGCGCCGGGGCGATTGCGTTCCAGGAAGGCCTCGAGCCCGTCATCCAGATGACCTGCCGCGATCGGAATCGACTGGCGATGCAATCCGATCTGCTCGGCGCCTATGCCCTCGGCCTGCGCAACGTGCTCTGCCTGACGGGCGACCACCAGTCGTTCGGCAATCACCCCACGGCCAAGAACGTCCACGACATGGATTCGCTCCAGTTGATCCAGATGGTCGTCGGGCTGCGGGACGGGCGCTGCTTCCAGTGCGGCGACGAGGTCAAAGGGATCGAGCCACGCTTCTTCGTCGGGGCGGCGGCCAACCCCTTCGGCGACCCGTTCGAGTGGCGGCCTCTTCGCCTGGCCAAGAAAGTGAATGCGGGCGCCGATTTCATCCAGACCCAGCTGATCTACAACGTCGACCGCTTCGCCGAGTTTATGGCGAAGGTGCGCGAGCTCGGGGTGCACAAGCAGGTGTACCTCCTGGCCGGGATCGGCCCGCTCAAGTCGCCGGGGATGGCCAAATACATGCGCGACGAGGTCCCCGGGCTGGATGTTCCCAACGAGCTAGTGGAGCGGATGACGGCGGCCGGTGAGGGGATCCCCAAGGACGACAAGAAGGCTCGGGCCGAGGCTTTCCGCAAAGAGGGGATCCAGGTCGCCATCGAGCTCATCCAGAAGGTGAGGCAGATCGAAGGCGTCGCCGGTGTGCACATCATGGCGATCGAGTGGGAGGAGGCCGTGCGCCCGATCGTCGAAGGCGCCGGCCTGATGCCCCGCCCCGAGCCCGCCCCGCTCCCCGCGCAAGCCGCGGGCGCGGGAGGCTGACGAGGCCACCATGGAGACCAGGTTGAGCACCGCCCTGGCCGAGCGGATCCGCAAGGCCACCGGCGAGAACGTCTACTTGTGCTACCAGTGCATCAAGTGCACATCGGGCTGCCCCCTGGCCGAACACTTCGACTTGGCGCCCAACCAGGTGATGCGGGCGGCACAGCTCGGAATGGAAGACCGCGTCTTCGCCAGCCGCACGCCGTGGCTTTGCGCCTCCTGCCAGACATGCACCACCCGCTGCCCTCAGGGCATCGACGTCGCCCGGGTGATGGATTTCATCGTCGGCGACGCGATCGGGCGCGGCATTAAGCCGGCGGTCCCGGAGATCGCTCTCTTCAACAAGGTCTTCTTACGCTACGCCAATCTCCTCGGCCGCTCCTACGAACTCGGCCTGCTCGCCGAGATGAACCTCCGCACGCTCCATCCGTTCAAAGACATCGGGCTGGGCCTGGAGATGTTCAAGCACCGGAAGATCAAGGTGCTTCCCGCGGTCGTGCGCAAGAGCAGGCGGAAGGCCCCCATCGCTCCGGCCTCCCGGCCTACGAACGAAGTGGGTTACTTCCCGGGGTGCTCGCTCCACTCGATGGCCGTCGAGTTTGACCGCTCCACACGCGCCGTTCTCGGCGCGCTCGGGATCAAACCGGTTGAGCCGGAAGGCTGGGTGTGCTGCGGCTCCACTCCCGCACACCGCGTCGATCATCATCTGGCCACCCGGCTTCCTCTGGAGAGCCTGATCCTCTTCGAGCAGGAGGGACTCTCCGAGGTCACCCTCCCCTGCGCCGCCTGCTTCAACCGCTTCCGCGCCGCGGCACGCGATATCCGCCTCGACCCGGCCTTGCGCGAAGACCTGGAGCGAGAGGTGGGGCATTCCTATCACGACAGCGTCCAGATCACCTCCTTGCCCGATCTCATTGTTGAGCGGATCGGCCTCGAGCGGGTGGAGAAGCAGGTGAAGAAACCGCTGGAGGGCCTCAAGGTGGCCTGCTACTACGGCTGCCTGTTGACCCGCCCGCCGGGCGTCACCGGGGCTGCCCGAGCCGAGTATCCCGAAACCATCGATCATCTGATGCGCGCCCTGGGAGCCACTCCCTTGGATTGGGACCGCAAGGTGGCCTGCTGCGGCGCTTCACTCTCGGCCACCGAGACCGAGATCGTGCTCGAGATGAGCGGTGAGATTCTGGCGAATGCCAAGGCGCGCGGCGCGGATGTCGTCGCCGTTGCCTGCCCGCTCTGTCATACCAACCTGGACGGACGCCAGACGCAGATGGAGGGCTCGCCGATTATTCCTGCGATGTACTTCACGCAGCTCGTGGCGATCGCCCTGGGGCTTCCCGGCCAGGCTGCCCTGGATCGCAATATGATCAACCCCAGGCCGGCGCTGGCCGGCCGGGGGCTGCTCTAGGAGCACGCGACGGCGGGAGACCCCCGCCGTCCGCCTGAATCTCTCATGGCGTCGCGTGGCCCCCTCCCATTCGTGATCCTTGCGGTAACGGGCGAGGATATCCGCCGGTGCTCAGGCTGTGCCTCCTGCGAGTCGATCGTCGCGCCGGGGATGGATCTCACGCTGGGCGAGCTTCTTCAGGCTGCGGCCCACGACGACGTGAGAGCGCTGACCAGCCAGACGCTTTGGGCCAGCGAACCCATCTTGAGCCCGCCGCCGAGATGCCTGGAAGAGATCGACGTTCCACGCGTCATCCGAGCGCTGCGCGAGGAGGCCGCCCGGCAGGGCCTCTCGCGGGACGCCGGGTGAGCACGGCGAGTGCGGTAAGATTGGTGCTGTCGAGGTGAGATGAGATGAAGATCGCGGTGACCGGCAAGGGGGGTGTGGGGAAGACGACGCTGACCGCCCTCCTGGCCTACGCCTACGCAGGCCGGGGATTGCGCGTCCTGGCCATCGACGCCGATCCATCTCCTTGCCTGGGGCAGGCGCTGGGATTTCCTCGAGACCTGGTTGAGGGTCTCACGCCGATCTCCAGAATGGAAGAGCTGATCTACGAGCGCACTGGCGCGCAGCCGGGCTCGATCGGCGGCTACTTCAAGCTCAATCCACGGGTCGACGACCTCCCCGATCGCTTCTCCGCCTTGCATCGAGGCATTCGGCTCCTCGAGCTCGGCGCAGTGGAAATGGGCGGCTCCGGGTGTATCTGCCCGGAGAGCGCCGTCCTGCGCACCCTGATCACGCACATCCTGCTGCGGCGCGACGAGTTGGTGCTCCTCGACATGTACGCCGGTGTCGAGCACCTGGGGCGCGCAACGGCAGATGCCGTCGAGGCGATGCTCATCGTCGTCGAGCCGACGGCGCGCAGCCTTGGGACAGCCGCCCAAATCAAGGCGCTGGCGGGCGATCTGAAGCTCGAACGGCTCTACGTCGTGGGAAGCAAGGTGCAAGGCGAAGACGACGAGCGCTTCATCACCGAGAACTCACCCGGCCTCCCGGTTCTCGGCTTCCTGCCTCACGATCCGCGTGTTCGCGAGGCCGACCGTCTTGGCGCCTCGGTCCACGACCTGGCCCCTGAGCTGGCGGCCGCCGCCGGGCGGCTGGCTGCGGCACTCGACGGCTTCGCGCCCGCCCCCCGGGCAGCCGCCTGAGGCGGGCGCCCCCTCATCGACCGGCCTACCTCGCGGCAAAGAGGAATTCTGCCCGGGTGTCCGGGTAGTCCAACTCGATCTCCAAGGGACCGATGGCTTCGTAGGGGGAGTCATCGGGCACTTCCATGCGTGCGATCACCGGCCACGCATCGGGAGGGAGGCTGGCTGGGATCGTGATGAAAGCGCACTCGCCCTCGTAGGACACATCACCGGACTCTCCGCCCCAGGCGAGCGTCACAATGAAGGTCATCCCACCCAGGAGCGGTTCCCCGGGATCGATTGCCCCGTTGGAATTCTCATCCAGATACGCGCAGCCGCTGAAGAATGTGTCTCCCATCACCGGCGACGTCGGCGTCACCGTTGGTCGTAGAGCCAGGAGCCTTCTGCATGAAATCTGTAGCGCCGCAAGAACCAGAATCAACGCTGCCGCTGGCCTTCCGCTCATTCCGCGCTGCCTTCCTCCCTCCTGGCCTTCCCGGCTCGGCGGAATGCTGCGCTGGAGGTCCAGGCCGTCAGAAGCGCCGCGAGCGTGAGGCCGATCGCCAGGCCCTCCGAAACGGGCCCTGAGCGCCAGGCCCCCGGCGAGAGGATCTCCATCCCGTGCTTGAGTGGATCGGCAATGCCAATCAACGCGCCAATGAGGGCCAAGCCGAAATAGCCGGCACGTGTTCCCTTCCCCGCCGCAACCACGAGCCCGACCAGAGCAGAGAGGAAGACGAGCGACAACACCTCGGTCGTCTCAACCGAGAGATGAAACTCCGCCGGCGCCCCCCAGACAAACTCGTCGATGAGATGGGCGCCCGCGAAGCCCGAAAAGAGAGTGCCGCAGACGATCACGGAACTCTTACTCCGATCAGGGCGGAGAAATGCGTTCAAAGGGATTCGCCGCGTGTTCCACGAGCAGACGCAGCCGGTAGTGGGCGGAATGCCCGCCCCGGTCTCAGAGGCCGAATCAGCTCGTGGCGGGCAGCTTTCCTCCTCCCCAGGCAAGATGATCCGCCAGAAGTCGCTTGGCATTCTGCACCAGGACCCGAGTCGGGCTTTCACCCGGCATCCTGCTCTGCAATTCCTCTGCCCCCAGGGGCTCACCCAGCGATAGTCGCGCCGTCAGAGCCGGGCCCCGTCGCAGTAGCATCTGCAGGCTCACCTGGAGCAACTCCGCCACCTTCTGGCGATCCCGGATTTCCTTCCGGAGCCGGGTGAGGGGGTTTTGAACCAACGAGGGAAGGAGGACATCGCTGACGATGGTCAGCAGGACGCGCGTCTCGGGAACGGAGCGGAGCAGGAGATCGAGGCTGCGCGACCAGCCATCCAACGCCTGGTCCGCGCCGGGCAGAACGGCCGGGTCGGGATCGACGTTGCCGCTGGGAAAGATCAGCACGGATCCACCGTCGCGCAGGTGGCGGATCATCGAGCGCAGGGCGGCGGCGCGACCGTGCGGTTCGCGGCTGATGTAGATCAGGTGGCGGCCGGTGGAGGGCAGGCCGCGCACGAACGGCAGGCCGCTGGCGACGATCTTCAGGTCTGGCCGGTCGAGGGTGGCGGCGATGGCCAAGCCATCCACGGTACCCGGGTGATTCGAGGCGATCAGGAGCGGGCCTTCGCTCGGCACCTCGCCCCGACGATGAACCCTCAGCTTCGTGGCAAACTGAGTGAGGGCCCAGCGAGCGGCGACCTGCAGGCCGCTCTCCGCTACCGTTCGGTCGAAAAAGGCTGCCACACTGGCAAAGCGGTGGGCGGGGGGCCAGAAAACGGGCCCCAGGAAGAGGCGGGTCCAGGCGCTGGGCATGAGGCCGAGGACCTTGACCATTTCTTCCTGGATGGCCCGGCGGAGTTCTGCGACGCGTGCGTTTCGTTCTGACGTCATTGCCAAAGTCCCAGGTGCCCCTTCCAAGGGACAGAGAATATGATACTCCAAACGCTTCGCCCGCCGAAAGAGTTCGCGGGTACGGGCGTACCGCCGGGCGCTCTCGCCCGGGGGACCCCCCGCCTTGACCGGATGGAGGCTCGGGCATACGATGGCCGGGCGGGTGCCGGATGGTGATTGAGACCCTGATTGTCGAAGACAACGCTGTGCTGCGCGCGGCCCTCGTCACCGGGCTGGAGGAGACCGGTGAGGTGCGCGTCGTTGGGCGGGCGGGCACCGGCGAGGAGGCCGTCGACCTCGGCGTCGCCCTCACTCCGGCGGTCGTCCTCATGGACGTCGAACTGCGGGGAGGTCGCCTGACCGGAATTGAGGCGGCCATGGCGCTGCGCCGCGAGTTGCCGCGCCTGCCCGTCGTCTTCTATTCGATCCAAGACGATGACGAATACTTCCGCGAGTTCCGCGAATCGGGGATCCTCAGCCACTACGCCTACGTCCGCAAGAGCAACTACCTCCTTCCCGCCATGATCACGCCGCTCCTGCGCCGGGCCGTCTCCGGCGGGAGCTATATCGACCCGGAGATCGAGGCGCGCGTCGCGGAGGTCCGGCTCAAGGACGAGGAATCGCCGCTCGCCCTCCTGGAGCCCATCGAGCGCCAGGTGATCGCCCTCGTTGCTCGAGGTCTGACCAACGAGCAAATCGCTGCCGCCTTGGGCCTGCGCGACGCCCGCGCCGTGAGCCGGGCCAATGGTCAGATCTATGCAGCGTGGCGCCTGAATGAGACACCGGTCGACGAGAAAGTGGCGCGCACCCGGGCTGCCCTGATCTTCAACTCCGGTCGCCTGATCCTCTGGGACGAGCACGGCGATCCCCAAGTGCGGGATGAACGCGGCCTGTGGACCGCTTTTGCCCCGGGCGGTGGAAGGCCCTGAGGGAATGACGCCACTCGAAGCCGTCACTCAGGCGGCCCTGGCCATCTCCCTCTTCGTCACCTACCTGCTTCTGTGGCTCGGGATCACGACACTCTTCGCCGCCCGGCGACGCCACACGTTTGGCCGTGCCGCCGGCGTGGCGCTTCTCCTCGGCTCAGCTTTCTTCCTCAGCCATGCCATGATCGTCGGGAAGGGCCCGACGACGGGTGGGAGCGGGATGGAATTCTGGTGGCGGATCGGCTGGCTGCCGGCGGTGAGCGCCCCCCTCTCCTGGTATGCCACAATCATTCGCTACGCCGGGATGG
This sequence comes from Anaerolineales bacterium, assembly GCA_035288185.1. GTDB lineage: Bacteria > Chloroflexota > Anaerolineae > Anaerolineales > E44-bin32 > DATEAV01. The sequence goes on from DATEAV010000228.1 coordinate 12,725, forward strand.
GCCCGCGCCTGCAGCGGCTGCACTGGCGTTTGTGGCTCTTCTTCGCACTCCTCTGCCTCGCGGTGTTGTTTCTCTTGGTGACCGACAATCCATTCGCCAACTACGGCTCACTTCTCTCCGGGGCGATCTCGCCGTCGGAGGGCAGCCCACGGGTTTTCGCCTGGCTCTACCTTGGGCTGAATATCGTCGGATTCGGCCTGCCGGTCGCGGCGCTGGCCAGCGGCCAGCGCGAACAGATGGCCGGAGCCCATGCCCAGGCGCGGCCATGGCTGATCGGTGCAAGCCTCTGCCTGCTGGGCGCATCCGCGATCGTCGCCCTCGCGGCCGCCTGGGCGGTTGAGAACGCCCTGCCGTTGCTCGAGCAACGGCCGGAGACTGTGACCCTTCTGCTGGCCGCTGACCTGGCGGCCGAGGCGCTGGTCGCGTGCGGGGCCATTCTCCTCGGCCGAGCCGTGGTGGCCTACGAGGTGTTCACCGAACGGCCGCTTCCCCGGCAAGGATTCTTCCGCCGGTGGCGAAGTGTCGTCCTGGCAGCGGCGGCTTGCTCGGCAACGGTGACGGGCCTTCTGGCGATCCAGGCGCGGCCCCTCTATGGCCTCACACTTCTCTCCCTCCTGGGGATGGCGGCTTACGCTCTATTCACCTGGCAGTCCTACCGCGCCCACGAGCGGTTCATCGCCAGGCTCATGCCCTTCGTCCAGAGCCTGAGCCTGGCGGATCGTCTTCTCGGCCCCAACGCCGCCGAACGCTTCGCGGGCCAGGCGGCCGATCTGCTCCGAGCTCTGTGCGAGGAGGCACTCGAAACAACCGGCGCCGATCTGATTCTTGCGGAAGAACCGCCGCGCCGGGTCGCCTACCGCCGGGCTGGAGATGGGGACAGTCCCTTGGAGCGCATCGAGTTGCGGATCCCCATTGCCGGCGGGCCAGGCACCAGCGGGACGCTTCTGCTCCCTCCCAAACGCGACGGCCGAGCCTACTCGGCGGAAGAAATCGGGCTGGCTCAGGTCTGCGGCGAGCGGCTTCTTGACGCGCTTGCCGGCGAGCGAATCGGCCGCACACTGATGGACCTCCTCCGGCGCCGGCTGGGGGAACTGCAGGTCGTGAGCACGCGGCACCGGCGCGTCCTTCACGATGAGGTCCTGCCCGAGATCCACCTGGCCCTGCTGCGCCTACGCGGGGAGCACGAGGTGAGTGCAGCCCTCACCCGGGCCCACCAGACCCTCTCCGAGATGCTCCAGGCCGGGCCGCAGAGCGCATCCGGCCAGATCGCCTCCCGCGGTCTCCTGGGAGCCATTCGAGAGACCGTCGAAAGAGAATTCGCCGGTTCGTTCCGCTCGGTCGAATGGGATGTAGAGGAAGGGGCGGCGCGGGCGGCGAACGAGCGCAGCGGGGCGGTCGCCGCCGAGGTTATGTACTACGCCGCGCTCGAGGCGGCGCGCAACGCCGCCCGCCACGCCTCCGGGGGTGACCCAGGCCGGGGAATATCGCTGCGCTTTACTGCCCGCTGGAGGGATGGGCTCGACCTTACCGTCGAAGACGATGGCGTCGGCTCGCTCGGCACTGCCGCTGGGCCCGGAGGCCGCCAGGGGCTGCTCATCCACACCACAATGATGGCCGTGGTCGGAGGAAGTCTCTCCCTCTCGCCGGGTGTGGAGGGCAAGGGTACGGGGGTTCGTCTGTGGCTCCCGGCCGGCTCACTACTGAAAGACGGCTCGGGAGCATCTTGAGCCGGGACCATCATCACCGGCCGGGTAACGCGCCCCTTCTCGAAACGTCTCGCCAGTCGGTCCTGCTGTAGAATACACCACAAGAGAGCGGGTATGCTTCCTACACGCCGCAGCACCCTTCTTGGTCAGATTGATCCACTCCGCCAGCGGATGGTCGCCGTGCTCAGCCTCGGCATGGCTGCGGTGACCTTGTCGCTCCTGGCTCTTGTGTCGTTTGTCCCGACGCTCGCTCCCACCGGTGGGCCTGGATTCTCTCTGCTGCTCGGCCTGGAGGCCGGGCTTTGCATGGTTGCGGCCGCCCTGGCCCATTTCAACCGCCGCGAGTGGGCGGCGAGGCTGCTTGCGCTCAATCTGGTCGTTCTGCCAACGATCGAGGTCGTGAGGCTCCAGGCGCCCCTCGACTCGGCCCTGGCCGGATATGTCGGCGTGCTCCTGGTGCTGGCGATCGGCACTCGCCCCCTCGAGGTGCTCATCGGAACACTGACGGTCGCCATCTTTGCTGCGCTCCTGGTGCGGGCCCAGGGCGAGCCTCAGTTTCTGGCTCAGTCTCTGATCTCCGTCACCGGGCTGCTCGCCGGCACGGGCGTCATCCTTGCCTGGCTCATCGACGCTCTCCGTCGGGCTATCGTCGGTCTGGAGGCGTCGGAGGCCCACTTTCACCATCTCTCGCACACCGATCCATTGACGGGGCTGGGGAACCGCCGGCTCTTTGACGACACCCTCGCCGGCCTCTTGGCGGCCAATGGTCCCTCTCTCACGCCTGCCCTGGTGGTGCTGGATGTCGACACCCTCAAGCAGATCAACGATCGCCACGGGCATCCGGCCGGCGACAACGTCTTGAGGTCGGTCGCCGCCTCGATCCAGGGCTCGATCCGCGACCAGGACATCGCCTGTCGCGTCGGCGGAGACGAATTCGCCGTCATCCTGGCGTGGGGAGGTCTGCGGGGCGCACAGCAAGTCGCCGCCCGTATATACGAGAAGCTCCCCTCTATGCTGCGAGCCTACGCGGGCGCGGTCGATTGCACCGTAAGCCTAGGCGTGGCCGAGAGGGGTTCACCGGGTCAGACTCCTGCAGAGCTCCTCGCCGCCGCGGACGCTCAACTCTACGCCAACCGGAACCACGTCCGCAAACCCGTAAGGCAGATCGCCGAGCCGCCGCGAGCGTGAGGAGGGGGCCCTACCGGCCCAGTCCCGCCGAGGTTGGGCGGATCCATTTCATCGCGCGTAGGGGCGGGTCTGAGACCCGCCCCTACGGTTTTCCGCGCACAAATGCCGCGTTCACGAAGCACTGGGGCTTAAGTCCTCCGGGCGTGAGCGAGATTCCTTCTGTTCGCGTGCCGGCTGGGCGGTGCTCGAAGACCTCGAGCGGTCTTCCCAGGGCTAGCTCCCACAATCCAGCCGAACCGGGACCGACCGGCGGGCTCCCTGGGGATTGCGGTCAGTCGCTCAACTCGATCGTCTGCGCGGCCACAACGACCGGTACGTTGGGGATCGCCTCGTAGTAGCCAAGAAACCGGCTGATCTCCGGCGCCTCGAGACCCCCGAGGTTGGCCGCCCAGCGATATCCGATCGACTGGTAGAGCAGCTCCACGGTGAGTGTGTAGGGCCCCTGGGTCCCCTGGAGGCTGATCGAATACTGCACCCGGTCGCCTCCGTCAACGAAATCGGGATCCTCGAACGCCGCGCCGCGAACCGCGATGTCGGGATAGGGTGCCGACTTCTCGAAGCCCGTAGGCAGCAGGCGGTTGTCCTTGAGGTAGCCCGCGGCGCGCATCAGCTCCGTCGTCACCAGGCCCCGCGCATCTCTCAAGATGGCTTCATAAATCTGCACCTGCTCGGGGCTGACGATCGTCTGGTAGTGCGGCTCATAGGCTGCGGGATCCTCGTCGGCATCGTTGCCCACGATCGATCCATCGGGGTTGTAGGCGCCCGAATCGAACACCACCTGGCCGCTGCCATCGCGC
>DATEAV010000229.1:0-3789 GCA_035288185.1 Anaerolineales bacterium
AGGTGGACGAAGGACATCACCAGCCTGGGCCCCTGGGCCCTGTCCTTCCGACCCCGGGGCAGGCGGGATTATAGCCGCCCGCCCGGATCCGCGCCAGCAATCCCGGCCTTTAAGGTTGCGCGCGAAATCCGGCGCCCCGCGTACCGCACGGCCCGTGGGGACGGAGCCTGCTGCGCCCCGACGCCGCCTCTCCAACGAGACGGCCGTTGAACCGAAGTGCCTCCGAAAGGGCGCACATGTCGCAGACGGTTCGCCGGAAGCACATGCCGTCGCGTGTGTGTCGGGGCGAAGCACACCGACCAAGGGCGCGGACCCTTCGCTGCGTCGGGCCGACGAGGCCAGGTCCTCTTCTCGAGGTTGGTGGTGTGTGCTTCGCCCCTACGCTGCCCTGAAAGCCTTGCGGCGCGCCGCATGGGCGGTGCAGGTGGGTGCTGGGTCGGGACGATGCGGCCCGCCGCACTTGCACACGTGTGCCTCCCGATAGGACACACCTGCCCAGACCGCAGGTGCTGGGCCGGGACGGTGTGCGGCACTGTGCAGGCAGCACGCAAGTGCGGTGCACACTTGCACTGGCGCTGCGCGCCAGCGCAGTGCCAGTGAGTGAGCGCAGTGCCAGTGGGTGTCCCTGCGTTCTTCCGGGGCCGTGCGCTCTGCACATCTCGGAGAGGGTTCGCCGGGAGCACATGCCGTCGCGTGTGTGTAGGGGCGAAGCACACCGACCAAGGGCGCGGACCCTTCCCTGCGTCGGGCCGACGACGCCAGGTCCTCTTCTCGAGGTGGGTGGTGTGTGCTTCGCCCCTACGCTGCCCTGAAAACCTTGCGGCGCACGCGTAGGGGCACGGCACCCTTGCACCGCCCGCACACCTGCGCCGCAACGCAGGTGCGGTGAGGGCAGGTGTGCCGTGCCCCTTCGAGATTCCATTGGGCTGCGGTCCCCCAATGGCCGTAAGGCGCCCTATCCCTCCGGCGCCCCCGCCGGAACGATCGCCCCTCCGGACGCAGGATAGATCCGAGAACCGAAGCGCGTCAGAACCACAGCCCCCAGCCCGAGCGAGACCACGGCCAGGATCGCCAGCACGCCGAGCAGCCCGATGCACGGGATCTCCGCTAGCCCACCGAGCAGGACCGAGAGGACAAGCGTGCCGATTCCCGCCGCGGCCGCCGGATGCAGCTCCCAGCGAAACATGAGCGCGATCCTCTGGCCAACTTCCAGGCCGAGCGCCACCACCCCAAAGACGGCCGCCGCGCCGAACACGATGAAGCCGATGGCGCTAACCGGGATCAGGCAGATGGTCAAGACCAACGCCAGGAGCAAGGCCGGCGCCACCAGCAGCGTGAGCAGGCCGATCCCGCCCGAGGGCAGCGGCTGCTCGACAATCGCCAGCGCCACGCGCCGCGTCGGTTCGGGCCAGAACATCACCACCAGCACGGCCAGCGCGGCCAGAAGGAGCACGCGGGACGTGAACCAAAGCACCGAGAACACAGGGGAGACCGTGTACGACCACATCCGGAAGGGCAGGAAGGTCGGCCGCATGAATCGCCAATCGATCGAGGGCATATCGAAGGACTGCTCCGAGAGCACCTGCCCTTCGATCGTCGCCGACTCGTCGATGCTCACCACCGCGCCGAAGCGGACGACGTCCCCGCGGATGACGGCGTGTGGCCCGACGTTCACCGTGCCGCCCATGGCAGCCAGGCTGCCATCGATCTCCCCGTCGATGGAGATGGTCCCGCCGAAAAGGACCGTGTCGCCGTTGACGGAGGAGCCCTCTTCGAGGGTGACCACGCCGCCCACGACGAGCAGATCGCCGTCCACCGTTTGCCCCGGCCCGAGGGTGAACGTCCCGCCGAAGATCACCTGCCCGTCCTGTGGGCCCGCGGCCAGAGCGGCCGTGGGCGCAGCTAGCGCCAACACGACGGCCAGTAGAAGAGCGACTGTCATCGGTTTCATCTTCGCACTCCTTGAAATGCGTATCGGTAGATCGAGAACGCCCACACGCCCCCCAGCAGCACCAGCACGCCCAGCGAGACGAGAGGCCAGGAAGAGGTGAGGAAGGATGGCAGGCTCTCCGCCACCGAGGCAATCGCCTCACGCAGCAGGAAGACATCCGCCGCGAACGCGCTCACCCCCTCGACGAATCGCACGGCCAGCAAGGCGGGCGAGCGAAGCAGGGCCGCCGTCTGGAGCGCTAGGGCGAGGCTGGCGGCAAGCCCGCTCCCCGCCGTCAGCCCAAGTACCCACCACGCTTGCCGACGGCGCCGGCGCTCGCGGTCCTGCGCCAGCCGGGCCCGCCAACGGCCGCTGAAGCCCACGGTCGGAGCAGCGAGGCCGGAGGCGCGCAGGAGGCCTCCCAAATCATCCCAGGCCTCCGACAGCGATCGGCACGCCTCGCACTCGAAGAGATGCTGCCGCAGGGCCTCGCCCTCGCTCTCTTCCAGGGCCTGTTCCTCGAAGAGCCAGCTCTCAAATGGTTGATGGCTCATTCGTTGGCCTCCACATCATCGTGCGATCGCCTTGCCGCTCGCCCCACCGTTCGGCCAAAAGCCGCCGTGCCCGATGGAGACGGCTCTTCGCCGCGGGCACGCTCAGCGAAAGAGCGGCTGCGATCTCCGCGTAGGAGAGGTCGTACCAATAGCGCAGCACGATCGCCGCACGATCCTGCGGCGCGAGCGCGGCCAGCAGGTGGCTCAAGGCCTCTTCTCTCTGGGCCAGCGACAGCGCCTCCTCCGGGCCCGGATGAGGGTCGGCCGCCATCTGCGCAGGCATCTCCTCTTCCACTGAGATGAACTGCAGCCGCCGCTTGCGGAGCTGGTCGATGCAGTAGTGCGAGGCGATCGAAAGCAGCCATGTTCCGAATGGACGCTCCGAGTCGTATCGTGCGAGCCCTCGATACGCCCTCAGGAAGCTCTCCTGCGCCGCGTCTTCGGCCTCACCCGGCTCGCCCAGCATGCGCAGACAAAGGTTGAAGACGGGGATCTGGTAGGCCTCCACCAGCATGGCAAATGCCTCGTCATCTCCTTCTTTGGCCCGGGCCACCCAATCGGCCCGGCCAGGGTCTGTGCGGTGTGCCAAAGCCGGCCTCTGCGGGATTCGACGTTCCATCTCTATCTACGCTGATTCGCGGAAACGGTTTCGGTGTTCTTTCAACTTCATTTCGACACCGCCTGGGGCCCTCCCTCGAGCTCGGCGCGGGCGTAGTCTATGGTGCCTCCGTCGCAAGGTCAATTCCCGCACCCGCGCGTCCGTCGGAGATCCTGGTGCTGTTCCAGGGCGGCTGCCGGGGCTGCCTCCCGTCGCTCGTGCGTTCACCGCGCCTGACGCTCCGCGTCTCTTAATCGACGCGGGAAACGAATGCGCATAGCGCGGTCGCCCAATCGCAGCCGCACAGTCGCATTTCCGGTTTGGGCTTTCCGCCTCACCCCCCTGACCCCCCTCTCCGCTCGGAATTACTCTTCCACGCGTTGGGCTAGAGCGGAGAGGGGGGATGAAGGTCTAAGGAAGCAAGGGGCGGCTCCGCCGCCCCTTGCTTCCTTAGGCAACCTCCCCTCCCCCGGCAGATCCTCTGCAGATAGTTGATGGGAGCAACTGCCGGGGGAGGGGCCAGGGGTGGGGGTCATGAGCACTCGCCAACGGCGGAGATAGGCCCGACTCGGTCGATCTGAGATTAGTTCACACGCGGTCAGGATGACATAAGCGGGGAGGTCATCTTGTGCCCGAGGGACTCGCCGCCTCCCGGGTCCGCCACAGGATCCCCGAGGGATTGCCATCCCATGTCCGCGACCCGCAGC
>DATEAV010000230.1:0-3111 GCA_035288185.1 Anaerolineales bacterium
GGCATCGGCACCGATTCATAGCCTGCCACGAGGTAGGCCTGGGGCTGAAGAATGGCCTCCACCAGGTATTCCTCAGGGCTCGTGGCCTCGCCGGTGTAGTCGGCCTGCTCGAGGCGGCTGGCCGCCCTCGACCCGATCCCCGGCTCCTGGCCCTGCGCCATCCAACCTGGCCCGACCGTGGAGAGCACGTGGCATCCGGTGCAGCCGAGGCTGTCCGCCAGCGCCGCGCCAGCCGGGGCATCCCCCGGCGGCAGGGCGACGTGGATATCGGTGCCGACTGCCTCGCTGGCCGGGGCGGTCGCCGCAGGCCCGGCCTCCCCCTGCCAATTCATGATGAAAGCCACCAGGGCGTCGATCTGGTCGTCGCGGAGAGGGCCGCCATAGCTCTCGCCCCAGGCGGGCATGCGCTGTGGGTAGTTCGTGCCGGCGCTCGGAACGGGACGGCCCGCCGAGATCACGCCCTTCAGATAGTCTTGCATCGTGCCGCTGAAGCCGATCGCCTGAAGCCGCTGGCCGCTGAAGAGTTCAGGGGAATTGATGGCCGGCGCCACGCCCTCAATCCCCGTGCCTTGCGGCCCATGGCATGTGCGGCAGCGCGCCTCGAACAACGCCCCTCCCGTCTCGATCTGCCGGGCGTGATAGGCTTCGGTGAAGGCGGCCATGCGCGCTTCTTCGCTAATGGCCACGTACGCCCCGACACCTGTGATGACTACGACGGCCAGCAGTCCAAGGACAATTCTCCACTTCATCGATCACTCCCCCTGTCCGTAGCCGCTGTCGCGATGCAAGTAGACCGATTGGCTGTTTTCGCCGGGCCGGCCCGTGGCGGTCTCGGTCCAGAGCACTCGCAGGGTGATCTTTCGGAGCCCGTTCTGCCAATCCTCGATCACGATCACTCCGCTGGGGCTTGTCCGTTCAGGGCTTTCCACGCGCTCTACTCCCTCCTGGAAGATCCGCAGCAGCTCCTGCAGCGTCGCGTTCGGGGCGTTCTGCCACTGGCCAGCTTCGTACGTCCCGACGACCAGGTCGTCCCATGGGGCCAGACGGAGCGGGCCGGGGTGGGTCTGGGGCACAAGCTCGGCGATCGCCTCCTGGTCGGCGGACGTCTGAACCGCGTACCAGGGGGTGCCCATGTAGGAGAGCACGGCCAGGACGGCGACGCTCAAGGCCCCGATCGAGAGGCCGACTCGGCGGTCGGCGTAGCGCCGGCTCGGCCCGACCTCGATATACGGCAAGACCAGAAGAAGGCCGGTCATCACTCCGGGCACGATCAGCCCCCAGAGCACCTTGTCGCCCAGTTTCAGCATGCCCTGCACCCAGAGGAAATACCAGGGCGCAGTCGTGTGCAGCGGCGTCACCAGCGTATCGGCGTGAGGCTCGAGCGGGGCGTGATAGAAGAAGGCCGCCGCCCCCACCAGGATCGCCGTCAGACCGGCGACATAGAACAGCTCCCGGGTGAGTATCTGAGGCATGAAGTAGGTACGGCGGTCCATCGGCACGCGCTTAGCCGTGTCAACGCCCACCTCCTCCGCCTCCGGGGGAAGGCTGTGGCCGTGAAGGATGACCTTGTAGTAGTGAACTCCCAGGGCGAGGATGCCGACGAGCGGCAGGCCGATGATGTGCAGGAGGTAGAAGCGCAGCAGCCCACCCGCTCCGATTTCGGGCGCCCCCCGGACGATCAGGTTCACGGCCCGCCCGACGACCTCCGGGGGAATCGCTTCGAACATCGAAGCGCCGATCGTGACCGCCCACAGGCTGAGTTGGTCCCAGGGGAGCAGGTAGCCGGAGAATGAGAGGACCACCGTCACGCCGAGCAGGATCACCCCCGTCGCCCAGGTGAATTGGCGCGGCTTCTTGTACGACCCGGTGACGAATGTCCGCAGCATATGCAGGGCGACCACCGCCACCATCACTTCGGCCCCGAGCTTGTGCAGATCCCGCATCAGTCGCCCGAAGGGGACGTTGCTCAGCAGGTTGAGCATGTCCTCGTAGGCGACCAGCGGCGAGGGCGTGTAGTAGAACATCAGGAAGACGCCCGTCAGGATCTCGAAGGCGAAGAAGAAGGTGGAAAGCCAGCCCAGGCGGAAGGTCGGGTAGAGGCCATCCACGAGATTATTGTAGTAGGTGGGCTTCATGTGGAGCCAGAAGCCCTCGGCATGCGGTTTGAGGCGCGGGTTTGGGCGGGCCGGCGCGTCATCGCGCAACACCCCGCGAACCTCGCGGATGTTGAGCCCGGCAGTCACACGGGTGACGACGTCGTCGGCCTTGTCGGTCAGCGCCCGGCGAACGCCCTTGGCTTTGATCTCGTCGAGAAGAGGAAGATGCAAACGAAAGAGCGCCATACGCAGACTCCCGGGTTACCGGCCGCCGCCGGGCTTGGAGTTGGGGCCGCCGCGGACGCGATCACCGGTGTCGATCCGTAGAGCCACAGTCGAAGGAGGAAGCTCGAGCGAGCGTGCCTCGGATGTCTCGGGATCCTGCTCGCTTTCCGCCAGAACGGTCCCCGCCTCATCCACGGCCTGGATCAGAAAGGTGTCGAGGTTGCGCCGGGCCGGCCCATCGATGCGCGTTCCCGAGCGCAGGAACTTCGATCCATGGCAGGGGCACTCGAAGCGCTCATTGACCGGGACCCAGCGATAGAGGCAGCCCAGGTGGGTGCAGACCTTGTAGATGGCTCGAACCCCGCCAGCCATGGGATAGTCCTGAGGTTGACGGGGATCGGTGACCGAGGCCTCGCCGAGGTTGACCAGCCAAAACCGTCCGGCGGGGAATTCGCCCGGGTCGGCATCGGCCGCAGGCACCTGCTCGACCGGAACGGAGAACACGCCGCCGAACTCCCCCTCACGAAACCGCGGAAGCGCAAACCAGATGAGCGCCCCACCGGCCTCCGCCATGAAGAGCGCCATCGAGACACCCCACAGGTAGTAGAGGAACTCCCGGCGGCTCATCGGCACGCGGGTCAACACCCCAGGCTGAGCCTGGACCTCGGCTTCGCTCATCGATTTCTCCTCATGCGTGGCCGCACCCGCCGTCTGTCTCACCAACCGCTGATTCGCCGAATGCGATGTGACGGGCACGCCTATATGTAACATAGGCTATCGGATTAGTCAA
>DATEAV010000231.1:0-9090 GCA_035288185.1 Anaerolineales bacterium
CCTACATCTCTTCACCCCAGCGTCCACCCGACGGCTCGCTGGCGATCAACGCGCCGGCTCCGCCCAGTCGGGCGGAAGCTCCAGGAGGTACATCTCCACCTCCTCGGTGCCGGAGCGGCCCCAATTGGAGGTGAAAAGCACGCGGGTGAAGTCGGCATTCACCGTGGCATGCGGCTCCGCCCAGTAGTCATGCTCCTGCTCCGGGTCCACAAGAGAGTGGGTGTGCGCCAGCCGGACCACTCTTCCGCCCGGCCGCAGCTCCTGCGCGAAGACCTGGTCGTCCATCCAGGTGTAGGAGGCCGGGTCGCCATCGTGCGTCGAGATGAGGGCCCACCCGGGCCTCTGGAGGGCTCGCCCGGAGTAGTGCGTTCCACATCCGGCGCAGTGCGTGAAGTCCACCGGCCAGAGCTCCCAGTTCACCCCGCTGGCCAGATCGAGGAGCGAGATCGAGTCGGTATCATACCCATCGAAGATCATCACCTCCCGGCCCTCGGCATCCAGAGCCAGATCGCTATGCGTCGAGATCCGTACGACTCCTCGGCCGGCGGAAAGGTCGCGCTCATAGACCATGACCCCGCAGGGAGTCGCATCGCTGCCTAGCTCGCCGGCTTCGCAATACGCGTCGAAGTAGGCCACGAGGTAGTTCCCCAGCGGGCTGATCGAAACGCTGTCGATCTCCCTCTCCGCGTCCGAGAGCCCGGTGAGATCTCGCCGGGCGACAACGCGGTCTTCGCGCAAGTCGTAGACAAGCAGAGCCACCGCGAGCCAGTCGGTATCCTCCGCCATCAGGCCCCAGGTCCGGCCGTCGGCCGAGGGGCTCCCTTCGTAGCGTGTCCAGACCGCCGCCAGCGACTGGCTGGGGAAGTCGCCGGCGAAATCGTGCACAATTTCGCCGGCCTCCTCCCCCAGCCAATACGACATCAGCCGTGTCTCCTCGAGGTAGTAAAGCAGGCCCGGGTTGCTCGCGTCCCAGCGCGGTTCCACGGGGCCGCCGAAGGGAAGCAGGCCGAGGGGCGCCAGAGTTGAGGCGTCATAGAGATACTAGGCCCCCTCCAGCCCGGTCACCAGGATCCGGCTCCCGTCAGCGTTGAACGACTGCACCCTGGAATACTCGTTCTTCAATCCTGGCGAGGAATCCCCGGGAGCGAGATCCGCATGGCGGTCGGTAACACGAACGACGCACGTCCCAAAGACGGGATCCCGGAACGGCACGCGAGCTACAGGCTCCTCCATCCCCGGTGTCTGGCGAACTTCGAAATCAATGACGAGCGGCGGTGCGGGCTCTGGACACGTCCCTCGAGCCGTAAGCGCCAGAGTGACGAGAGGGTTCGAGGCCCCGCCCAATTCCGTCGGCGCGGGAAGCCCGGGCTCGCCCGGAGGATTGGCCCGGCAAGAGGCGGCCCACGTCAGGATCACCATTGACCCCAGAACAAGACCACGGTGCATGATCCACCTCCCTAGCGAGCCGGGCTCTGAGCTTAGCTCCGAACGATCGCGTTCGCCACGGACGCTGGCGATTGGGCCGGGGTCTGCCGGCACCGACACGCTGGCGACCGAAGGTCAGCTCAGAACCGTGAACTAATCCCAGTTCGACCGACCAGGACCCTTCACCTCGGCCGGCGCGTCTTCTATTGCCCCCACCCCGTTCGGGCCGCGAAGCCCCCCGTTCGGGCCGCGAGCCCTCCCGAAGGACACACCTGCCCAGACCGCAGGTGCTGGGTCGGGACGATGCGGCCCGCCGGGGCGAGACGCCCGGCCCGCCGGGGCGACACCTGCCCCGAACCGCACACCTGCACCTGCAGCGCACTGCAGGTGCGGTGCAGGTGGGTGCGGGGGACGGCCCCTGGCCCCTCTCTTCGCTTTCGATCCGCGCGCAGGAAGAGGCATGGCAAGCGGAGAGGGGGGTGGAGGGGTGAGGCGGAAAGCTACAAGCCATGAAGGGATTGAATCAGTGCAATTGGATCCGAGGGATGCTTGCGCATGTCTTCGTCCGATTCATTCACGGCCTCTCAGCATGGGCGCAGGCATTGTCACCTCCGCTGCGCCGGGCCGATGTGGCGGACGGTGCAAGGAAGGCAAGACGGATGTAGAGGCACGGGGCCAAGGTGTAGAATCGCCTCCACCTGCACGCGCGGAGGATCCCATGCCCGAGGCCGTCATTGTCGCCGCCGTCCGAACCCCGATCGGCGCACAAGGAGGCGTTCTCGCCCCCGTCCGCCCCGACGATCTCGCTGCGCTGGTGGTGAGCGAGGTGGTGCGGCGCGCCGGCGTCGATCCGGCCGAGGTCGAGGAGGTCTACCTGGGCTGCGCCAACCAGGCGGGCGAAGATAATCGCAATGTCGCCCGGATGGCCATCTTGCTGGCCGGGTTCCCGGTGGAAGTGGCCGGCGTGACCTTCAACCGCCTGTGCGCCTCCGGCCTCCAGGCGGTGAACGCCGCCTATCGCGCCATCAAGGCGGGCGAGGGGGAGGTCTATGTGGCCGGCGGCGTCGAGAGCATGTCGCGCGCCCCATACTCGATTCCCAAGGCCGAGCGCGCTTTCCCCTGGGGCAACCTCACCGCCTGGGACACAACCCTTGGCTGGCGCTACCCCAACCCGAAGATCGAGGCGCGCTACGGGATCGACTCGATGGGGGAGACGGCCGAGAACGTCTATGAGCAGACCCGGTCGATCACCCGGGAAGAACAAGACGCCTTCGCACTGGAGAGCCACCGCCGTGCGGTCGCGGCCCAGGACTCGGCCCGGTTTGCCGAGGAGATCGTCCCGGTGGCCCTGCCCCAGCGCAAGGGGGATCCGGTGACCGTCTCCACCGACGAGCGGCCCCGGCGCGATACGACGCTCGAGTCGTTGTCCAAACTGAAGCCAGCTTTCCGCGAGGCGGGCACGGTCACGGCCGGCAACTCCTCGGGGATCAACGACGGCGCCGCGGCCCTCCTGCTGATGAGCGACGCCCGGGCGGCAAGTCTGGGGATCCGGCCTATGGCCCGTATCGTCGCCGCCGCGGCGGCCGGCGTGGAGCCACGCTTGATGGGGTTGGGACCCATTCCGGCGACGCGCAAGGCCCTGGCGCGCGCCGGCCTGACGATCGAGAGGATTGGCCTCGTCGAGCTGAACGAAGCCTTCGCCGTGCAGTCGCTGGCCGTCATGCGCGAGCTTGGCTTGCGCCATGAGATCACCAACGTCAACGGCGGGGCAATCGCCCTCGGCCATCCGCTGGGCTGCTCCGGCGCCCGAATCCTGACCACGCTCCTCCACGAGATGCGCCGCCGCGCCCCCACGCAAAAGCGGCCCTACTACGGCCTGGCCACCCTGTGCGTCGGCGTCGGCCAGGGCGAGGCGACGATCGTCGAATGGATGGGCTGAGGCCTCCACCGAGGGCCCGCCGCCACGAAATGGACGCCGCCCAATGCCCCATGAGCGATCAAGCAGATCTTGTACCTTCAGAGAGGCATCTTGCTTACGCTAGGGTGCGGGTTGATCCGGCGTGCGCCGCGCTCAGCCGTATGGCAACCCACAAGATCGATGCTCCGCTTCTTTCAGCCAGGGCGAGCGGGCTCGGCGGCTCCTTCGGGTTCGTGATACACTGCCTCGGCTGCCCTCGATGGGAAGAGTGTCCGCTGGCAACCCGGTCCCCCGACCGGTGAAACAAAACCCCTGGGTCGATGCGTTGAGTGCGGCTGCCGCCGTGACGCGCCGCGCCGGGCTCACCGAGTCCGACGTCTTGCGGGGCGTCACCGAGGCGCTGCGCGGTCTCGGCCTGGTGGGCGGTCTCACCCTCCTCACGCCGGAGGGCCTGCTCGAGATCCGCAATCGCCCGCTCAGCGCTCCGCTCGCGACGGCCCTGCGCCGCCTGACCGGGATCGATATTACGGGCCACAAGTTCGACCCGAAATCCTCCGAAGCCTACCGGCATCTGCTCGAGACCGGCGAGCCGGTCTATCGACCGAAGCGCTCGGAGGTCGTGGCGGAAATCATGCCTCCCCAGGTCCGGCATCTTCTACCCCGGGTGATGCGCCTGCTCGGCGAGATGCCGGTCATCCTCGCCCCCGTGACGCTGGCCGGTGAGAAACTGGGCGCCTTCAACGCCGCCGGACACTGGCTCACCCCCGAAGACGTCCCGATGGTCGCGGCCCTCGCCGACCACGCCGCGATCGCTCTGGGTCACGTCCGCTCGCGGGCCGAGATGCAGAACGCTCTCGAGCGCGAGCGGCTCCGCAACCAGGTGGCGGAGGCCGTCGCCAGCAACCTGGATCTTCCGGTCGTATTGGAGCGCGTCGTCCGCCTGGCGACAAAGGTCACCGGGGCGGATGCCGGTGCCTTTGCCCTCCTCAGCCCGGACGGCCAGAGCATCACTTTCCCCTACCTGCTCGGCCTCCCCGACGTGTTCCGAGCTCCGCTCCCCGAAGGCCGAGGCGTCAGCTGGCAGGTAATCCACTCGCGCAAGCCGATCCTGATCCCCGACTACCCGACCAGCCCCGACGCCATAGCCGATTGGGTCCAGGCTGGGGTCCGATCCGTCCTCGGCGTCCCGCTGATGATGGGTGACGAGATCATCGGCGCGCTGGGGCTTTTCTCCCTCCACCGCTCCGTCGGTTTTCGTTACGAGCAGGCCGAGATGGTTCAGGCCATGGCCCGCATGGCCGCCATCGCCATCAAGAACAGCCAGTCTTTCACTGCCGCCAGCCGCCGGGCCGAGGAATCACAGGCGCTCATCCGGAGCGCGGCTGCCATCTCCGCCTCCCTCGACCTGCAGACCGTCCTCACCGAGATCGCCTTGCAAGCCAAGAGCCTGCTCCAGGCCGACGGCAGCCGCATCCACCTCCTCGACCCCGACCGCGGGGTGCTCCGCTGCCTGGTGGCGCTGCAGCCCGATGCCGAGGCCATCATGGCGATCGAGCTCCGCCCGGGCCAGGGCCTCACCGGGCATGTCCTCGAGACCGGCGAGCCCATCCTGGTGGCCAACGCCACCGCCGATCCTCACGGGATGCACGTGCCCGGCACCCCGCAAGACGATCCCGAGGTCATGGCTCTCGCGCCCTTGAAGGTCCGCCAACGGCCCCTGGGGGTGATGACGGTCTTGCGCTTCTCCTACGACCGCCCCTTCACGACCCCCGACCTCGAGCTGCTTTCCGCCTTTGCTGCGCACGCAGCCATCGCTCTCGAAAACGCCCACCTCTACGGCCAGATCGAGCAACAGGCCCAACGTCTCGAAGCCGAGGTCATCGCTCGCACCCGCGACCTGGCCCTCTCCGAGGCCCGCTACCGTTCGCTGGTGGAGACTTCGCTGGCCGGGATCTACCAGCTCGATGCCGCCGGGCGGTATGTCTACGCCAATCAGGCCCTGGCCACCCTGCTCGAACGCGCCCCCGATGAGTTGATCGGCCGGACCTGGGAGGGGACGGCCAGTTTCTCATCCGAGTCGATGCAGCTCACGCGTGAACGATTCCTGGCCCAGATGCGAGGCGATCGGCCGCGCACCGCCGTCCACGAGATCGAGTTCGTCTCCAAGTCCGGCCGGCGAATCCGGGCGCTCAATGCCACCAGCGTGATCTACGACACTGAGGGAACTCCTCAGGGCGCCACCGGCCTGGTGCTCGACATCTCTCGGCGCAAAGCCCTCGAGGCGGCGCTTCAGGCGGAGCGGGATCAGCTACGGGTGATCCTGGCCAACATCGGCGACGCCGTGGTCGTCACCGATTCCCAGGGGCGCATCGAGTACGTCAATCCGGCCTGGGAGCGACTCAATGGGTATTTGGCGCGAGAAGCCGTCGGGCACACCATGCGCCTGATCCGGAGCGGACAGACTCCCGCAGAGATCTACCCCGGCATGTGGGAGACCATCCTTGCCGGGCAGATCTGGAGCGGCGAGCTCATCAACCGCCGCAAGGACGGCAGCCTCTACGACGCGGCGGTCACCATCTCGCCGGTGAAGGACGCCTTTGGCACCCTGGTGAGCTTCGTCGGAGTGCAGCACGATATCAGCGCGCTCAAAGAGCTCGACCGGATGAAATCGCAGTTCGTCTCCGACGTCTCACACGAGCTGCGGACCCCGCTCACCAACATCCGCCTGTATCTCGACCTCCTCCAGACGACGACGGATGTGCAGAAGATTGGCCGTTACCTGGAGACGATGGATCGCGAGAGCGGACGCCTGGCCGACCTGATCGACGACCTGCTTTCTCTCTCCCGCCTCGACGCCGGCACCGTTGCGTTTTTCCCAAGCCCGACGAGCCTCAACTCCCTTCTGCAAGCTCTCGTCGAAGACCGGCGCGCCCTGGCCGCCAGCCGGGGCCTGGAGCTCGCTCTCGATTGCAGCCCCGGACTTCCGAACGTGATGGGCGACGAGCGACTCCTCACTCAGGTCTTCACCAATCTGCTCACCAACGCCCTCAACTACACGTTAGGCGGAGGCAGGGTGAGCCTGCGCACGCGCCTGCACAAGCAGGACGGCTCGACCTGGGTGCTGGTCGAAGTGGAAGACACGGGCCTGGGCATCCCCATCGAGGAACAGCCCTTGATCTTCCGCCGATTCTTCCGAGGGCAAGCCAGCCGCCAGACCAAGGCGGCGGGGACCGGCCTTGGCCTCGCCATCTGCAAGGAGATCATCGAGCGTCACGCCGGGCGTCTTGAGGTGAGGAGTGATGGGGTGCCGGGCCGCGGCTCCCGTTTTACGGTCCGGCTCCCGGCCGCGGCAGCCGAAGAGTGAGGCGGCCGCCTCGCCCCACCGCGGCAAGGGCCAGCCATCCCTGGTTCGCCGCCAATTTCCATCCCCGTAGACGGCGGACTTAAGTCCGGCTCAGCCCCGGGCGCGCCGCAGCTCTTCCTGAAGTGTCTCCGTCCAGGTGACTTCCGCCGAACGGAACGTGGCTCCCAGCTCCCGGACCGCCTTCTTAGAACTGTAGCGAAACGAGACGTAGCTCGAGCGCACGGCTTCGGCGGACAGAAAGGCCGATTGGCCAAAGGCCCGCAGGAGGGGCGCTGCCAGGGTGCCCTGCGCCATCGCCATGCCTCTGGGCAGCCAGACGAAGGGGGGCCGCAGTCCGGTCGCTTCACCCCAGATGCGCATAAGGTCCCGGTTCGTGATCACGCTTCCGGCGATGAAGTAGGTCTCCCCCGGGCGGCCCTTCTCGCCGGCGAGGACGGCCGCCGCCCCCACGTCCTCGACGTGGGCAAAGGTGAAGGCGCCCTCTGGAGCCCAGGTGAGCGGCGGCAGACGCCGCCGCACGAAGAGCCGGGCCAGCCTCCCGAAGGGTGAGTGGTCGCCGGGGGCAATGGCCTGCGCAGGGCAGACGATCACCACAGGCTCGCCGGCGCGCTGGTGACGCAGCGCGATGGCATGCGCTCCCGCTTTGGTCTCTTCGTAGTACGAGAGGGGCGGCGCCCGCCTTTCGAACGACTCATCGGCCACGATCCCTCCGGTGTCACCGAGCGCCGTTGTCGAGGAGGTGTAGACGACGCGTCCCACCGCCGCCTCAGCCGCCAGGCTGAGGGCGTTCTCCGTTCCCTCCACGTTCACCGACCACATCCGGCGCCGCGCCCGCGCCGGTATCCCCAGCTCATACCAGCCGGCATTGTGAAAAAAGAGTTCCGGGTGCGTCACCTCGAAGGCGGCCCGCAGCGAGGCGCGGTCGGTGATATCTCCCACGACAAGGCGGGCGCCCAGCGCGCCGAGCTCACGTGCCTCCGGCGAATCCGGCCGCCGCGTCAGAATCGCCACGTCCCAGTCGCGCCGCAGCGCCCCGCGCGCAAGCGGTCGTCCGATGAAACCGGTCCCACCGCTGATCAGCACGCGCATGCTCACCTCCCCAGAAGGCCGGATTATAGCTGAGGGCCAGACGCGACCGAGTCCTTCGGGTCCCTGTCGCTGGAAACAGCATCCGTCTTTGACCCCCACCCCCTTCCCCTCCCCCGGCAGCTGCCCGGATTAGGAAACGGATGGACCTCTGCCGGGGGAGGGGAAGTTACCTAAGGACACGTCCTTAGACCTCAATCCCCCTCTCCGCTTTCGATCCGCGCACAGGAAGAGGCGTGGTAAGCGGAGAGGGGCAATGGGGGGTGAGGTGGAAAGCTACAGGACATGAAGGCCCCTGCGGCAGCGCAGTACAGGCGAACGGGAGGACGGCGTGCGGCACGTGAGACCCATGGCACAGGCGTGCCCGATCACCGATCACCGGTCACCTCTTAACGCGCAAGGGCGCGGGTTCGCCCTGGACACCTGCGCCGCACCGCACACCGTCCCGGTGTCCTTGCGGGAGGTGCGGTGAGAGCACCAGGGTCTTCGACGGGCGACACTGCGACGGAGACCTGCGGCAACTACGCTCGCAGATCCAGCGACACCCACTGGCACTGCGCTCACTTGCACCGCACTTGCGTGCTGTGCAAGCGCGGTGGGCGCGCAGCGCCAGTGCAAGTGTGCCCGAACCGCACACCTGCACCCCGTTCGGGCCGCGAAGCCCCGGCCCGCCGGGGCGAGACGGCCTGCGGTGCAGGTAGGTGCGGTGCAGATGGGTGCGGGGGATCGGATCCTCTCGGTGTCGAAATGGATTCGAGAGATCGTGTTACGTGAGGGTGAAGCGCGAGCCGTTCGGCGTCTTCTCGACCTCGATGCGCGCCGGGAAGGCTTCCTTCATCTCGTCGATGTGCGTGATCACGAGGATGCGGTCGAAGTCGTCCTGGATGCTGTTGATCGCTGCGACGAGATGCTCTCGCCCGCTGGCATCTTGCGTGCCGAAGCCCTCGTCGATGAAGAGGCTGCGCAGCTGGGCGCCGGCCCGGCGCGCCAGCAGGCGCGAGAGGGCGATGCGGATGGCGAAGTTGATGCGGAAGGCCTCGCCTCCCGAGTAGAGCTCATACGGCCGGCTGCCCAGCTCGTCGGAGATGACGATATCGAGCGCTTCGCGCACCTCGCCGCCGCGCAGCTCACGCTGCGTCTCGATCCGCACGTTCAGCCGGCCGTCGCTCATCCGCGTGAGCAGATCGTTGGCGTAGGCCTCGAGCTCGGGCACGACGGTCTCGATGATCATCGCCGGCACGCCGCGCTTGCCAAAGGCAATCCGCAGGTCGTCGTAGAGGCTTTGATCGGCGGCCAG
>DATEAV010000232.1:0-22376 GCA_035288185.1 Anaerolineales bacterium
ATTCGGTAGCCGTGCTCCAAGAGATATGCCGGCACGGTATGGCTGTCCTTCTCCGGGTTGGTGGACATGCCCACCACGGCGATCGTGCGGATCGATTCCAGGATCTTGCGAAGTCGCTCCAGCTCCTCGGTCATGGGCCAACCTGGCCTGGAGATCCCTGACGCACCAGATCGAGAGCAAGGATCGGGCGCGAGGCGTCCTCCCGGGTCACCGCGAATCCGGCCCGGAGAAACATCTCTTCGGGCCCGTTCCAGAGATCCTCGCTACGCAGGTCCATCCCCCGCCTGGGGAACGCCTCCACCCGGCTCGCCCCCCGGGCGTGCAGGTCGTTCAGCGCCTCCCGGAGTAGGCGGGTGGCAAGGCCAATGCGTCGGTGTTGCGGTGCAATCAGAAAACAGGTGATCGCCCAGGTTTGAGGCGAGGGCACCAGGTCGAATTGGCGGCACAGCTTTTGAAGGCGGTCTCGAGGGCCGGCCTGGCACCAGCCGGCCGGCTGGCCGTCGGCGTAGAGGAGGTATCCGTCGTGCTCGCCGGCCTTGCAGAGTTCCTCTCGAAGCCTCCGGTTGTCTTCGGCGGTCCGCTCCGCCCAGCCCTCCCAGGTGGGCGTCCACCATGCGGCGCAAAAACACCATCCGGCATGGTTGGGCTCCGAGTGCAACCGGTAGAAGTCGGCACGCCGCTCCGACGAGAATCGATGGACCTCGAGGCGCATGCCCAGGATTCTAACCGAGGGGGAAGCGGGAAACAGATCTGGCCGGTCTCTGGATGATCCCCCGGGCGGGGGATTCCTAGGGCGCCAGCATCCCCCTCCCGGCGGCTTGACATAGAACGGATGTTCCGCTAGAATGAGCCCTGAAAAGGGAACCGGGGGCAGGACGGAGCTTTCCAGGCCGCTGCCCGAGGAGGCAGGCATGACGAAGGGGTCGCTCACCGACCGTCAGCACCGGATGCTCAGTTTCATCCAAAGCTTTGGCGAGGAAAACGGCTATCCGCCGTCGATTCGGGAGATCGGTAGCGCCGTCGGCATCACTTCGACCTCGGTGGTGAACTACAACCTCAACCGGCTGGTCGAGGAGGGCTACCTCGACCGGGATCAAAACATCTCCCGGGGCATTCGCCTCACCGAGCGGATCGGAAAGGCGGCGGAGAGGCTCGGGGAGATCGTGCGCATCCCGCTCGTGGGCCGGGTCTTCGCCTCGGAGCCCATCCCGCTGCCCGGCACGGATTCGCCGCTCTTCGGCGCCGACGAGGCCCTGGAGATCACCCGTGGCCTGGTGAGCTCGAGCGACGGCCTGTTTGCCCTGCAAGTGCAGGGGGACTCGATGATCGACGCCATGGTGAGCGACGGGGACATCGTCGTCATGAAGCGCGAGCCCGAATGGCGCAACGGGGATATGGTGGCCGTGTGGCTGAAGGACAAAGAGGCCACGACTCTCAAGCACATCTACCGCGAGGGCTCGAAGGTGAGGCTCCAGCCCGCCAACCCAACGATGGCCCCGATCCTGATCGACGATCCGGCTACGCTCGAGGTGCAGGGGAAGGTGATGCTCGTCGTCCGCCAACTGGCCTAGCTATTCGCGACCGAACGGCTGAGAGGCTCCTGGGGAGCGGTTTGCTCCTCGGGAGCCTTCGTTTTGGGTGCCTTGGTCACCGGGATCTTCCCGCCCGACACGGCGCGGATGATGTAGGGGCGACGCGCCGAAGGCTCGTCGCCCCGTGTTCCCTGGGGACGAGATCCGCCGAGAGACGATCGCCGGCGTGAGATCGGTTCGAGACAAGACAGTTCAGTCGATCGCCGACGCCCACCGACTCACGATCTCGTGGTGGTGCGACCAGGCATCCCAGACGGACTCAGCCCACCGGCAGACCGTGCTCGAGTGGCCGGCAAGGTCGTTCGCCTCGTGAACGTCGAGGACGGTGAGGGGCCCGAAATCGGGAGGCGGCTCAAGCCACTGGAATTCGACAAGGCTGAGAAGTAGCCGGCGCATGGCTTCGGTCGCCTGCTCCGCATCGAGGCCCCTCTCGAGCATGAAGTGGAGACTGGTGAGGTGGATCGCCACCGACTGGATCGACTTGCGGCTTGGCCTGCCTGGATGCTGCAGGGCGTAGCTGTCGAGAGTCATGCGGTGAACGGGGGGAAAGCTGTATTCGCCGTATTCCCGGGCCAGCACCTCGCCGTAGATCGCCCAACAGCCCGGCGAGGCGCCGAAGTAGGGATCGGTCGGCCCGTGCAGGGCGGGCACGACGGCACGACAACCGCGGCAGCGGGTCTGCTTCCCAGGCGAATGCATGAGCTCTCCCAGAAACGCATTTTCGCGCCGTGCGATGCTCGCCTCCATGGCACTTCAGGGGGAGGCGCATCTGCTGCCCCCGCTTGCGCCGCGGTTCACCCAGCCACGGATGGCGTCAGCGCGGCTAGAAGGACCTTAGTGCCATCGTATGCGAGAGATACTTGCACAAAGCCACGAGCGATTCGTGCACATTCTTTCAGTTCGCGGGAATCAGCCAACGGGCCAGGAACACAATTAGGCGAACCGTCAGTTCGGGCTCGTTCTCGAGCATGGCCGTGCCGTGCCCGGCGCCTGTATAGATGGCCAGCTCCGCTTCCCCGAGTGCAGAAGCGGCCAGCGCCCGGACCGTTTCCGCGGAATAGGTGTCCTCTTCAGATGCAGCCAGGAAGGAGGGGCGATCGCCATACTCTTCGATCAAGCCTTCGATCACCACCCGAAAGTAGTCGAACCCGGGCGAGAGCAATCCGATGGCGGCGACCGATGCATCTTCCGCGCCCTGTACAAGGGCGAGATTCGCCCCGATGCTCGCCCCGACCACGCCAACGCGGGCTCCATCGACTCCCTCGTGGGTGGCCAGCCAAGCATAGGCCGCGGCGACGTCCTGGCGGGCAAGGGCCCAGTCCTCGGTCCCCCCGGTCTCGCCGTGACCGCGCAAATCGATCGCCAGCGCAGCGAACCCTGCGTCCTGGAGGGCTTGGGCCAACTCATCCCAATCCGCCTTGCTGCCGCCGTACATATGGAGCAGGAGTACGCCGGGAGCGGAGGGGCCGGGGGCAGGGTAGAAGACGCCTCTCAGGATCAGGCCCTCGGCGCCGGGAATCTCGGCCGCCTGAGACGCAGGCGGCTCGCCAACGGGCGCGGGCTGAGTTGCAGCGGCCTCCGGTTGAGGGAGGGTTGGCGAGGAGGCCACCGCCGAGGGGGCTTCCAGAGAAGCTGGGATCGGCGTGGGGGTGGCACCAGTCCGCGCCGTACAGGCCGAAAGCGAAAAGACGAGAGCGGCGAGGGAGAGCGAGCGCTGCATCGGGGTCTTCCTCCTGGTCCGAACCTCAGGCGCAGGCGATGAAGAGCAGCCGCCGCGAATCGAGTGAGAACGGACGGCGATCGTAGTCGCCGAACGCCTCGTGGGAGGAGAAGCCGCTGCGCCTCGCAGCCTCTCCGAGGCCTTCGGGAGACCACAGGTAGTACAGCATGGGCACCTGGGTCCGGATGACCGTCCCATCGGGTCGGAGCTCGTCGTACCGCCAGGCGACCTGTACGAAATTCTGCCCAGCCTCCGCCCGCTGATCGGCGTAGACCTGGATCGGATTGCCGGTCTCCGGTTCCACAAAAGCATCGATGGGCTCTGCGGGATCTACGTGGAATTCGAGCGCCTCATGGGGCGAAGGCAGCTCAGCGGCGAAGACCCCACCCGGCAGGAGATGGCGGCGAATGCAGGCCAACGATTCTTCGGCCGCGGATTCATCCAGGATGGCGAAAGTGTTGCAGGGGAGGAGGATCAGCCCATACTTTCGGCCGAGGGAGAAGCGGCCCAGATCGCCCTGGATCAGGCGCACAGGGCCGCGCTGCGAAGTGGGAAGCCGGCTCGCCGCTCGGCGCAGCATCTCCGGGTCGTAGTCCAGGCCGTCGACTTCGAATCCGGCCTGCGCGAGCACCGAGAGAACGCGGCCCGGCCCACAACCCAGCTCGAGGATGGGGCCCGGCCCGCTCGCGGCCAGGGTGAGCCAGAATGGAAGATCCTCCTGGAAGGAGGCGTATTGTGCTTGAAGAAGCCGAGGGAAATCTGCGCCCCACGGTTTCGAGGGCGTTTCTTGCGCCCTGCTGGGTTCTTCTGCTTGACCCTCCATATCCGCGGAATTATACTCAAGCCGGTCCGGGGTGTAGCGCAGTCGGTAGCGCACCGCGTTTGGGACGCGGGGGTCGGCGGTTCAAGTCCGCCCACCCCGACTATAGAGCCCGAGAGAGCCGCACTTCTCTGCCGCTTTTCGGGCGTGCACTTGAGTGTGGCCGGGCCGAGTTTCGGCGGGATGTTCTTCGAGCGAGAACGCTGCAGGCGGGGCGGTTTCTTGCGGCGGTCGTCCGCTCGGCCTCGGGTTCGTCGAACGGATCGGGGCGCGCAGGGTCGTTGAAGGCACATCGGCTCACGGCGGAGGCCTGGGCACAGGTCTCACTCTGAGTATGAACCATCGCGGACGACGACTTTCCTCGGCGGCAAAGCGAGCGGATCTGGTGCTCGTCGACGCGCGCCTCAGCTCCGATGGCCACCGCCTGGCGGCGGCCCGCGGCTTTGAGCGGCGCGGCGAGGTTTGGAGCGACCTGTTGATCCTGGACCGAGACACGGTCGTCAGGCGCCTGAAGGACGGGAAGGCGGTCTTCACGGGAAGACCGACGGAGCTCCCGGGTGATTTTGAGCTCCTGGCGCGCGTACGCCTCAATGAGGGGAGCGAGGCGATCTGCGCCGGGTCGGCGGCGGGCGCTGGGGCGTCCGACCATCTGGGCCTTCCAATTTCCTAGCCCGAATCACTTCACGCCGATCGAGATGAGGGCGGGCCTTTCGGGGCTCGCCCTCTTTTCTGCGCAGGCTGGCTTCTCCGCTTCGATGGTGCTGGTTCAAGAGCCGGCCGTGAGACGTTGATCGGGCGAGGCCGACGTGCCACCGTCCAACACAAGCCTGCCGTCCGTGGTCAGGGAGAGCTCGAGGGCCGTGAGAGGGCGGGCCGCCGGGCCACGGATCACTTGCCCCTGTCGATTGAATCGGCTTCCATGGCATGGACATTCGAAGGGCGAGGACTCAGTACCCAAGGTGCAGCCGAGGTGTGGGCAAGACGATGAAAGGGCATAGAACCCGGCCTCGTCGCGGAGTAGAAGAGCGCGCGCTTCGGGGATCGGAGTGACGCTCTCGATCGGGTAGTCGCCGGGATAGCCCAACGCGAACTGCTGCGGCGTGGGCGGCGGCTCGCCCCGGCTCAGGAAGCGGACGAGCCCGTAGAGGCTGAGCCCTCCCGAGAGGGCCAGGCTGATCTTGAGGGCCGCCCGGCGCGTGAGGCGGGACAAGGAGCGCCTCACGTCAGGGCTCCCCGGAGGATCAGCGCGCCGATCAGCGCCAGCATGCCGAGGACAATCGTCTGGGCGAGGCGGCCCGGACGGTTGAACCAGCGCCCCTCGCCGCCAGTGTGGCGATCGATGGCGTAGGGGACGAGGGCGAGGGTCAGGAGAACGCCGCAGGGGATTGCCACGCCCATCAGGAATGGATCGCCGAGGCGTAGGAGCTGCTGAACCCAGAGGAAAAACCACGGGGCGGAGGCGTCGGGAGGCAAGTCGGCAAACTCAGCCCGCGGGCCGAGGCCTGGAGGAGCGAGGAGGGCCAGCGTGAGCAGAAGGGCGCAGACGATGAGGGCGGTGATCGCCTCCCGACGGACGAGCTCGGCGCGTGGGATGCGGGGGAAGTCAGAGGCGCTGGAGGGGGGTCGGTCTGCGGGCAGAAGGGCAGGGGCGGCCAGGCGAGAGATGCCGCCATCGCGCCGCACGCGGAACAGATGCCAGGCGATAAGAATCGCCGCAGGCAATGCCAGCCCGAGAATGTGCCAGGCGAAGAATCGGACCACCGTCGGCGGGCCGATCTCGCTTCCGCCCACGGCCAACGTGTAGAGCGCGGGCCCAACGAGTGGGATGGTCCGCAGGAGATTGGTCCCGACCATCAGAGCCCAGGCGATGTGCGTGTCCCAGCGCAAGACGAGCCCGGTGAAATCGAGCAGCAGCACGGCGGGGAGCAGGCTCAGCCCGAGCAACCAGTTGAACCGGCGGGGCGTACGATAGGCGCCCGTCAACACGATCCGGACCATGTGAAGCGCCGCCGTGACGACGATCCCCTGGCCGGCCCAGTAGTGGATGCCGCGCACAACCCAACCGTAGGGCACCAGCGCGTCGATCACGTGCGCCGAAGCGTTGGCATCCTCGAGCGTCGGAAGGTAGTAGAAAAGCTCGAGCAGGCCGGTCAGGCAAAGGATCAGGAAGAGAAGGAGCGAAATCCCGCCGAGGCCGAACGTGTAGCGGAAGCGCGCCTCGCGCTCCGGGATTGCCGGAGGATGGAGGTGTTCGAAGAAGGACGGCCGACGGCGCATCGTGGGTTGGGCGAGTCGGCCTCTAGCCCTTGCGCCTGAGGCACGCAGAGGGAGCGGAGATCACGGCCGGCGCTCCCTCCTCCAGGCCAGGGCCAGCGCAGCGATCACTAGCAGCCCGATGAGGGCGGTCACGCCCGCCCTCTCATCGCCACGCGGGGGGGGCACCTGATGCAGGCGGACCACCGGGGACCGGGCTGTATCCAACACGATGCTCTCGGGCAGCTCACGGCGGGCCCGCATCAAGTAGGCGGTGAGATCCCACGCCTGTTCTTCGCTCAGGGAGCGCGGATTCCACCAGGGCATCGTATCGAGGATCCGCACGTAGAGGTCCGAAGCGTTGGAGTAGGTGAGAAGCGTCCCGGCGCCGAGAAGCGGTGGAGAATTCCGAGGCAGGTCAAACCCCTCCGGCGGATGATTGGAGGCATGGCAGCGGGATCGCCAGCAGTTCGAATCCTCTCCGTAGACCTCCCGCCATTCATCGGTCAACCCCTGGCCGCGGTCGCCGTGGCAAGCCATGCAGATCAGGTAGTAGGTGAGCGCGCCATTGTCGGCCTGAGACGCGTCAGCCGGCACGGCCGGCGGCGCCAGGCGGGCTGACAGCCATGGGCGAGTGGCCAGCGTTTCGGCTTCGGCCGTCGGGTCGATCGTGTACGTGGGCGCGGGAGAAGAGCCTGCCGGGGCGCAGGATGCCAGGAGCATCATCAAGGCCAATCCGAAGGAAGCAGGGCGCGGCATAGGGCCTGGTCAAACCCTGAGATGGGATGAGATGGGCTGCCGATGACACCAGGCGCTGGATGGGCCACCTGGCCGATGGTCACTGGCGCCGGCCGATCGATGGCCGGCGCGCGCAGGCATCCTATCACATCTCGTCTTGGACGCCAGAATGAACGTACCGGACGCAGGCCGGAAAACGCCGCGTGGTAGAATGAGCGCAGTTGCGGGCGTGGCCAAGTGGTAAGGCATCAGCCTTCCAAGCTGATATCCGCGGGTTCGAATCCCGTCGCCCGCTCCTCGGCCTTCTCGTTGCCCTTATCGTGAGCAGCCCGTGTCTCGATCGCAAGAGACCGGGCTGCTCTGCGTTTGTGTAGAACGTCCAAAGTCTCCCGATCATCGCCGCGCTGGAGTCTCGCATCGCTTCCCTGATGTGAGGTGTCGCGATCCTGAATCGCTGGCGCCGAGGGGTTGCGCGGCGTGTTCTCCTCGAGTGCCGTCGTCGCGCACCGGGAGTGTTGTCGTGGGAGGAGATCCGGGAGATTCGTGATGTGCGCGCCAGAATGCAAAAGGCCCGGCGAGTTGCCCCGCCGGGCCTTTTGCAGCGTGATGAACCTACTTCCTGCGGGATGTCTTTCTGGCTCGCTTTTTCGTGGTCTTTCGGGCTGCGCGCTTCACTGTCTTCTTGACGGCCTTCTTGACAGTGCGCTTCTTCGCCGCCTTTCGAACTGCCATCTTGTCACCTCCGTTAGCTCGGTTGTACAAAGTCTATGCAATCTGCTCAAAACGCGCAAGTCCCTCGCGTAGATTCTTTTTGCGTATTGTGCGCGTATCTGAACAGCATATTGCGCCGCAGAATCACCTCGCGGGCGGCGAAAAGAGGCGCGCGCGGCGCGCAATCGATGCGTGCAGGCGCGCGCGACGGCGAGGAGGGGAGCGGGTAAGAGGCGCGCTGCGTGAGGAAGGGAGGAGCGCGGCGAGTGCGCGTGCTGCTCGTTGACCGATGCAAACGTTGAGGCGATGCTACGGTGGCGGAAGCGTGGTGCGAATTGCACGAGGCCGAAGATGGATTAGAATCAAGAAGAGGGCCCGTAGCTCAGGGGTTAGAGCGGCCGGCTCATAACCGGTTGGTCGCAGGTTCGAATCCTGCCGGGCCCATGATCGGCTTTTTGTCCCCCGTCGTAATCTTCCGAGAGGTCTACAACAGACCGGCGTTGATCATCCACACGCCGCCTGGCGATTCACCGCAGAGCGCGGGGAGCACAGGGGGTCACACGCGAGAGCCCTGCGTGCGCCGCGATCTCTGCGGTGTGAAGTCCGCACAACAACAGGCAGCCTGCTGGCGTGGGGCAGGACTTCGTATCCGTGCGGGAGCAGGGACTTCTGGCTGCTTGCCTCAGGCCTCGGGTTGACAATCCGGCATCCGACGCAATAATGGGTGTGGACGGCTCGACCGGGAGACGACCGCCCGGCACGTTCCCCCTCCCCGCGGCGAAAGGGAATCCCTCCATGAAAGCCCCTGTACAACGGACGACATGGGTCGTAGTGACCGTTTTCCTCGCGGCCGCGTGCGGCCCACGCCTCGAGCCCAATGCCGACTTGCGCAACCGGGATCTCAGCGAGAGAGACCTGAGCGGCCGGGATCTCACCCACGCCGACCTGACCGGCGCCGACCTCCGTGGAACCAACCTGACCGGCGCCATCCTCGAGGGAGCGATTCTCGTCGACGCCGATCTCGCGCTTGCTGATCTGAGTGCGGCTTCGCTGACGGAGGCTCAGATGACGGGCCTCGACCTCACGACGGCGATCCTCGGCGGCGCCGATCTCAGCCGGGCCGACCTGAGAAACGCCGATCTGAGCGGTGCGGACCTGACGACGACGGTCCTGCGCGAGGCGAATCTTCAGGGCGCCCGTCTTCGCGAGGCGCGCCTGGCCGGCGTGGATCTCACCAGCACCGTTCTGGCGGGAGCGGATCTCACCGGCGCAGACCTGCAAGGCGCCTCTCTCGCCGACACCGACCTGAGCCGGGCGCTCCTCGAGCGCGCCAATCTCAGCGGCCTCGATCTAACTGCGGCCACTATCGATCAGACGGTTTTCACCGACGCCGACCTGCGAGGCGCGAATCTCAGCCGAATGTCCCTGGTCACGGCCCGGCTCGCGGAGGCTGATCTCCAAGGAGCAGACCTCACTGGCGCGGACCTCACCGGAGTGGATCTCACCGAAAGCCTTCTCACCGGGGCAATCCTATCCGACGCTCGGTTGGCCGGGGCGGACCTGAGCGCCCTGGATCTGACGCGCGTCGATCTCACGGGCGCGGATCTGAGCGGAGCGAGCCTCGTCGGGGCCAATCTCACAGGAGTCGACCTGAGGTCTGCGACGCTCACCCAAGCGGATCTCACCCAGGCCGATCTCCACGAGGCTGATCTGAGGGGGAGCGATCTGACCGGGTGTCTCCTCACCGGCGCGAACCTCACCTCCGCCCGGCTCCAGGGGGCGACGCTGGCCAATCTGGATCTTGCCGGCTGTCTCCTCGATCAGGCCAATCTTCGTGAGGCGTCGCTTGCGGGCAGCGATCTGAGTGCGGCAGGCCTTTCGGGGGCGACCCTCGACGGCGCGGATCTCAGCCGCGCCGACCTCTCCCAGGCCGACCTGCAAGGGGCAACGCTTCAAGGGTGCCAGCTGGATGGCACGAATCTCTCCCAGGCCCATTTGCGGCAGGCCATCCTGGGGGCCTCAGACCTTACAACGGCCATCCTCGATCAGACCGAGTTCCGCGAGGCGGGGCTGGCCGGCGCCGACCTGAGCGGGCTGGTCCTCACCGGCCTCGATTTCACCGGCGCGGAACTCCCCGGCGCCATCCTCGTGGGCAGCAATCTCACGAGCATGGTCCTTGACGGCGTCGATCTCACGGGCGCAGACCTTACGGGCTCGGTCCTGGACGGGGCGGATTTGAGCGGGGCGGAAGGGGTGACGGGTGAGATGGTTTTCGGCGCAGCCAGTTGGGTTGGCGTGAGGATCGACACCTGGGAGGAAGTCCGCGAGGCCGCCCGGCAAGTCTGTCAGGGTCGGGGGCAGGCGGAGGCGGCGGCCTACCTTGGCGGGTCTGATATCCACCCCCTGGTCCTTCTCGGCGAAGACGGCAACGACCACGACTGGACCAACAGCATGCCGGGGATGTGGGAGCCCTTGGGGGTCCCCTTCAGCGAGCTCGTGGCCTGCGTGGGCGAAGAGGAGGAGATTCGGATCCAGGTGTGCCTGTACTACGGTCCGAGCATCGAACGGTTCGAGTACCAGCGCGCTGTGCGCCTGGTTGCGGCCCAGACCGGAAGGCTGGTGGCCACCGGGACGATCCGCGGGGATTCGCCCAGGGAGTGCCGCAGCACGGAACCCTGGTCTCTGGTCCGCCTGGAGGGCACGCACCCCGACGTGTCGATGATGATCGACTGGCTTATCAGGTACGCTGGCGGGCCGCTTGCGGAGGCGGTGCCTGAGGGGGGAGTTTCATCGAACGCCGACCTTGTCACCTACACGGTGGAGGCGGACGAGACTCTGACAGACCTTGCAGCGGCCTTCGGCATCAGCATCGAGGAGCTGGCGGCGCTCAATGGCATTGACCCGGATGCCACGCTCTATCGCGGCCAGGTGCTGCTCATCCCGTTCCCGCCCTAACGTTGGCCGCCCAGTAGTTTGGCCGAAGGCACCAGGGCGCGGGAGGCGGGCTCGAGTTGGATGCATCTAGAATTCGAGCCCGCCGGGCCCGATTTCCCACCGCGTGAAGGCTGGCTGCCTCTCCGGGAGAGGTCAGTTAGATCTTTCGAGCCCCCCTTGTATCTTCGCCACCCTCCCCGCCTCCTCTCGGTAAGGGTAGCTGCTGAGTGGCGATGATCGTCGGCGCGGGGCGCGGCGATTCACCGGGCAGAGCGGTGAGGTTTTTGAAGGTGCTCTGCAGTCCCTGCGATCTCAGCCGCAAAGCGCAGAGGGGCCGAGGTTCGAGGCGTGGGCCCCGAGAGTGGAAGGCCGATGATCAAGAGGTGTTGCGGATGGGTGCGAAACTCTGCCCGAAGATCATTCTGGAGGGGACCCGGCTCACGCTCAAGACGGAGCTGGCCTTCGCCCTGAACGAGCATCCTCGAATCGTCGGCCCACGCAAGTATCGCTACCACTCACCGATCGTTTCGGCGGAGTGGTGCGCGTTCACCAACTTCCCGTGGGGGCGCGGCCTCGTGAACTTCGCGCCGGAGGAGGAAGCGCTGACGATGGAGACCTATGCCACCTGGGCGCGGCTCTTCGAGCTGCAGCGCTTCTATTCCTGGATCGTCGATCGCTTTCATCTCTCCACTCGCCTCTACCAGAGGCGTGGATGACCCACACCGGCGGGCTCTGGCCTCCCGCCTGAACGGCGTTCTGTCATCGAGGGTGCTTGCCCGCGAACATCCCCGTGCTATCCTAGGGCGGCGGCAATACTGCCGCCGCTCGCTTCGGGAGACCCATCATGGCCTCGGACGGCATCCTGCACTTTCCCGAAGGCTTTCTGTGGGGCGCGGCCACCTCGGCCTATCAGATTGAGGGCGCGTGGGACGAAGACGGCCGCGGCCTGTCGATCTGGGATGTGTTCTGTCGCCAGCCCGGGCGGATCCGGGGAGGCGAGAACGGCGACCTCGCCGCCGATCACTATCACCGCTGGGCGGAGGACGTGGCGTTGATGGCACGCCTCGGTCTGAAGGCCTACCGCTTTTCGGTGTCCTGGCCGCGCATCCTTCCCCTCGGCGCCGGCGCGCCAAACCCGGCCGGGCTTTCCTTCTACGATCGACTGGTCGACGGGCTCCTGGCGCATGGCATCGAGCCAGTGCTCACCCTCTTTCACTGGGATCTGCCGCAGGCTTTGCAGGATCGCGGCGGATGGGGGAGCCGTGAGACCGCCCTGCGTTTCGCCGAGTACGCCCACCTCGTCGGCAGCCGATTGGGCGATCGCGTGGGCTGGTGGATTACGCACAACGAGCCCTTTGTGGCCGCCGCAGCGGGCCACCTCACCGGCGAACACGCGCCCGGGCTCCAAGACCCTCTGGCGGCTCTGCGAGCCGGGCATCATCTTCTGCTTTCCCACGGCCTGGCTGTGGAGGCTCTGCGCGCCGGGGCGAGGCGGCCGCTCCGCATCGGAATCGTGCTCAATCTCAGCCCCGTCTTTCCCGCCACGGAGACGGAAGCCGATCGCGAGGCGGCACGTCATCTGGATGGAGCGCTCAACCGAATGGCTCTTGATCCGATCCTCCTCGGCCACTACCCGGAGGATATACTCGCCGATTTCGCCGGCCTCTTCCCCCCGCCGGAGCCGGGCGACCTGGAGCGGATCGCGGCGCCGCTCGATTTCCTGGGCGTCAACTACTACAGCCGCACCGTGGTCCGCGCCGATCCGGAGGCGCTGCTCATCAAGGCTGCGCAAATCGCGCCCGAGGGACGCGAATACTCGCAGATGTGGGAGATCTACCCCGAAGGGCTCTATGATCTTCTTGCTCGGCTCTGGCGCGATTACGTTCGCAGCGGGCCGGGGATTCAGATCGTCGTGACCGAGAACGGAATCCCCGTGCCCGACGGCCTCGATTTCGACGGGCGCTGCCGCGATCTTCGCCGTATCCGTTACCTGCGGGATCACCTGGTGCAAGTGCAGCGTGCCATTGAAGAAGATGTCCCGGTGACGGGCTACTTCGTCTGGTCGCTTCTGGACAACTTCGAATGGGCGCTCGGGTACTCGATGCGCTTCGGCCTGGTCTATGTCGACTTTGCCACGCAGGCCCGCACGATCAAAGAGAGCGGGCACTGGTATTCGCGTGTGGTTCGCGAGAACGGGCTCGACCTGCGCGCCTCGATCTAGAAGCCAGTCTGCTCGCGCCAGCGGGGAGCGAGGCATGCCGCCAGGAGGACGGATGACGATGCAGCACCGATGGCTGCCGCTGAGCCTGGTCGTCGCCCTCCTGGCGTTGCCCACGGCCGGAGCGTGGGCGAACGGCGACGTGACGGTCTACTACGCGGGGGACGACGGCCGGGTGCGGACGGCCCTCGGCCTGGCGCCGGACTTCGTCCTGACGGACGACCTCGGCTCAGCCGAGGTCGTCTTCTTAAACGGAATAGTTCCCGACCCCGATGGGATTGCTGCTCGTGTCGAGGCGGGCGCCGGGCTGGTGCTCATCCTTGGTCCGGGCATGACCGAAGAGAACGTCGGGCGGATCCTGAGCGCCGACGTGAGGCTCCGCTTTCGCGACGACCCGCTCAGCCTGGTGCCAGGCGCGAGGGGCGAGACGTCGCAGCTTGGCGATATCGTCTGGGCAAGCGCGCCCCAGGTGAGGGACCGATTCGAGATCGAGGGGCCGCCTCTGACGCCCGTGGTGCAGGGCTATGAGGACGGCTCGCTGGTGCTCGGCATCGGCCGGCCCGGTGCCGGATGGGCGGTCGTCTTTGCTCCGTTCCTGGAGGAGGCGAATCCACAACTCCAGGAATGGGCCTATTTCAACTACCTGCTGTATCGGCTCGTGACCAGAGCGGCGGGCCGTGACGGCCTCTCGTTCGCCGACTACCCTGGATCGCCCGTGCCGCACGAGGCGGAGCGCGCCGCCTTCTACCTGGCCCTCGGGTTCCTGCTTCTGATCTCGCTCGGCGCGTTCGCGGCAGTGCGCCGATACAGCCGAGCTCATCCCGAGGCGCTCGATCACATCGTGGGCGACCGAGAGCGATTTGAGCGGCGGGAGGCGCGCAGCGGCTGGGAGGAGATCGGCTTCCACCGGCCTCTGGGCGGCTTCCTATTTGCCTTGATGTTTGGCCTGGTCTTCTTCGTTCCCCTGATCATCTACCAGAACCTCATTCTGCCCGCCTACATTCTGCCTTCGGCCCAGGCCTTGGGGATCTGGGGGAGGGTGGTGCAGTTCTTCAACCTGCTCTGGGTGCTCTTCGATATGGGGAGCAGCGCGGCCTTCATCCGCTTCTTCGCCAAGGAACGGGTGACCGATCCGCGGCGCGCAATTCAATACGGCCAACTGTTCGTGTGGTGGCAAGCGGTTTCAGGAGCGATCCAGGTGGCGCTGGTGACGGCGATCGCGGGCACTCTCCTTCCGCGCACGCCCTACGCCCTCTACGCCTGGAGCATCATCCTTCACACGCTGATCCAGCTTCCGGGCTTCTACCAGGTGTTCCGCTATGCGCTCAAGGGGCTGCAGCGTTTCGACTACGCTCAGATCCTCGAGATGGGCTGGGCGCTTGTCTTCCCGCTTCTCACACAACCGGTCATCGTCACCCTGATGGTGGCCTGGGGAAGGAATCGGCCGGTGTTTGGCCCGGCGATGGGCGGCCTGCTCGGCCTGGGCCTCGCCGCCTACGCGGGCGAGGCGCTCACCTTCCTGGTGGGCCTGTGGTTGTATCGGCGGCTTGGATATCAGGCGCGGCTGCTCTTCCTGGCGCATTTCGATTGGGAGGTGATCTGGACTGCGTTTCGCTTTGGCGTGTTCGACATGCTCGCTTCCGTCGCGTGGATGATCGGGCAAGCAGTCGAAATCCTCCTCACCCAGCGCCTGGTGAACTATGCCGAGGTCTGGGGGAACTGGACGATCGCCCAGAACTTCATCTACGCCTATCAGGTGATCAGCGCACTCTACGAGAACCTGGTGCCCGCTATCTCGGAGGCCGTTTCGCACGGCAGGAGGGCGCTCGCGCAGTATTACTCCGTCGTCGCCTACAAGTGGGGAGGCATGATCAGCGCCTTCATCGGCGCGGTGCTGCTGGCCGTGGCGGATCGATTCATCCTCGGGGCCACCGGGCCGGAGTTCGTCCGGGCGGCGGCCTACGCCGTCCCGCTCATTATCTGGGGGGCGATCCAGTATCCCTCCTGGGTAGGCGATAACGTGCAGCTCGGGGCCAACCGGCCGTACCTGAAAACATCCTTGGTGGCCGCGGAGCAGGCCATCCGCATCGGCCTGGCGGCTCTGCTCATCGGTCGCCTGCAAGTGTATGGGCTGATCGTGGCGTACTTCGTCGGGCTCCTGGCGAAGGATCTGGCCGCCTATGCGATCAATCACCGGATTTGCTTTCCCCAACGGTTCTATTTCTGGCAATCGCTCGGATCGCCCGTTCTGGCAGGCGCGGCGCAGTATGCGCTCGTCCGGTGGTTTGGCGGGCTCATCTGGCGTGGGGATCAGGTGACGAGCGTCCTGGTGTTCTTTATCGGGATCCTGCCGTCTTTCCCGGTCTTCGCATTTCTCTACGGACTGCTTGGGGGGTGGGACGACGACGGCCTCGCCGAGCTCAGGCGGGCGGCCGATCTGAGCGGCTTGATGCGGCCGCTCTCGCTCCTCTTCTGGCGGTCGACCTCCCTCGGGGCGCGGCTCAGCCCGCTTCACAATCGTTTCCCGATCCGAATTCGCGCCGCAGCGATGGAGGAAGCGCGTTCGCTCACCGGAGAGCGGGTATTGCTTTAGGGGCGGTGGAAACGCGGAGGACCGCCGCGGAGGCCGGGGCCTGGTGCCGGCATCGCACATCACCTACGCATGCCAGGGACGACGGCGCGGGTTCTGCAAGGAAGGAGTTAAAGCGAACCGCCGGATGTGGGGGGCATCCGGCGGTTCCAATCATCGGGGGCCTGGGCGCCTGTGCAGGGGGGGACACAGAACGTCAGGGCTGATCCCCTGGGGCAAACCCGTATACCCATCCAGACACCAAGAGGCGGGTTCGTCCTGGGCACATATTACCACGATTTGTATCCGAATTACATTAATGAAGGATAAGCGAAGCGCTCACCGCCGGCGGCGGGATTGCCGAAACTGGCGCTCCCAATAGGCTACTTCTTCCTTATTCGCGGGGGCCTCCGGCTTCTCTCGAGCCTGGGATGGGGCGGCAGGCGATAGGCGCAGGGCGAAAGCGGGGCTGGTGAGTGCCCGAGCGCCCGCTCGGCGGGCGGCGCTCCGCACCTCGCCGTCGGACGAAACGACGGTCCAGTTGCGCGCCTCTCCGCCCAGACGGTTCAGGTGGGCGGCGATGGCCTCATCGGCCGTGCGTGGGAGGCGAACGAAGCGCACCGTCACGCCCCCTCCGCCGGGGGTCAGCGCGGGGCCGAGCACCCCGCGGTCGAAGTAGACCGTCACGCGGGTGCGCGCACGTGCGCAGAACGCCTGGAGGAGGCCAATCAATTGCGACTCATCGTCCGGATCGCTCAGCCGCAGTCCGGGGATTGAGGGAATGAGATTGTGACCGTCGACGAGGTAGGGCATCAGCGTCGGCTTCCCCTCGAGGGAAGAGTAATCCGTGCATTTTCGCGGCCGGAGCGACGCGCCGTGCGAGTCGAACGGAGCGCCCGATCTCAGTATATCCCGGCCCGGGCCCGTCGTGTGAGCAGGGCCTCGCCGAGGGCGGGGCGCGCCCCCGGGCGCCGATTGATACCGCTTTCTCCTCACCTGTGCTATCATGCGCCTCCATGGGAACGGTGCGGCGCCCTCGGTCGAACGAGTATCTGGTCTTTCTTCTCCTGAACGTGATCGTCTCCGCGGTAACGGTGACGGTCGTTCTCCTTCTGTTCGGCCGCGCCCGCGCCCCCGAGGCCTCCGGCCCCACCCCGACGATGGATATCGCCGCGCAGGTGGCCAGCGCCGTGCCGACCGCCACCCTCACCCCCATCCCGCCTCCGACCCCCGTGACCTACACGGTACGCCCGGGGGACACGCTCTTCGGCATCGCCAGCGAGCTCGGGGTCGAGGTGGAAGACCTGATGGCCGCCAACGGGCTGAGCAACCCCGACACGCTCGACGTCGGACAGGTGCTGGTTGTACCGCAAGTGGAGGGCGCGAGCGGGTCCGCCGCGGGGAGCTCACCGTCGACCGAAGCCGAGCCGACGCGCAACCCGGACTCGGGCGCGCCGCAGGTGGAGATCCGCGAGGTCACCGGAGCCGGGGAACTCCCGGGCGAGATGGTGTTCTTCGTCAATCGGGGTGGCCAGGTACAGATGGCCGGCTGGACGCTGGAGGACGGTCGGGGGAATACGTACATCTTCCCCAACTTTGTGCTGCACAACAGCGGAGGGGTGAGCCTTCACACTCGGGCGGGCCGCGACTCTCCGATCGACCTCTTCTGGAATCTCGACCAGGCCGTCTGGCTCCCCGGCACCACGATCACGCTTCGGGACGCCGATCGCAACGTCCACTCCACCTTCGAAATCCCGCGCAACTAGCCCGGCCCGGGCTCTCCCCAGATCGCTTCGGTGCAGTTCTGCCGCCGCCGGCCTGATGTCCGCGAGAACCGACGGAAGCGAGTTTGTTGTTCTTAAGGCAAGATTAGGGCGGCGAGGCGCTCCCCGAGGTGACGGCCGCCTCTCGGCGGGCTGATTGGCCCTAAGAAGAAACGAACCGGCGCGAAGGCCGGTTCAGGCTTGTGAGGCCAGCGTTCGGGAAGGCGATCAGCCCGAGGACGGCGGCGGGGCTTGATCGTTGTCCTGCCCCGGTTCGTCTTCGCCCTTGATGCCCTTACGGAATTCGCGTATGCCCCTTCCCAGCTCGCCGCCGATCTTGCCGAGTCGTCCGACGCCGAAGATCAGCAGCACGATCACGAGGATGATGATCCATTCCATTCCGCCTGGGAGCCTCATCGTCCGCCTCCACCTTCAAGGGTCATTTCATTCTACCACCGATGGCCGCGGACGAGGCCGCCTTGCGTCGGGTTACCCCGTCTGATACACTCGCCGCCCAGGGCATAAGGTCGGCGATGTCGCAGGCACTCTATCGAAAATGGCGCCCTCAGGGCTGGGACGAAGTCGTCGGACAGGACCACGTCGTCCAGACGCTGCGCAACGCGGTCGGGGCGGGGCGGGTGGGGCACGCCTACCTCTTCTCCGGGCCGCGGGGCACGGGAAAGACGACCACGGCCCGCCTGCTCGCCAAGGCGGTCAACTGCGAGGCCGCCTCCCCCGACGATCGCCCCTGCAATCGCTGCTCCCACTGCGTGGCCGTCGTCGAAGGGCGCTACCTCGACCTGATCGAAATCGACGCCGCCTCCAACACGAGCGTCGAAGACGTCCGCGATCTCCGCGACAAGATCAACTTTGCTCCGAATGAAGGCGAGTACAAGGTCTACATCGTCGACGAAGTGCATATGCTCTCGACGGCCGCCTTCAACGCCCTGCTGAAGACCCTCGAGGAACCTCCGGCGCACGCCATCTTCGTGTTGGCGACGACGGAAGTGCACAAGATCCCGGCGACCGTCCTCTCCCGATGCCAGCGGCATGAGTTTCGGCGGATCCCCCTGGCCGTGATCCTCGAATACTTGCGGCGGAAGCTCGACGAGGAAGGGCTGGAGGTAGAAGCCGGAGTCCTGGAGCTCGTCTCCCGGCAGGCGACCGGCAGCTTGCGAGACGCGATCTCGCTCCTGGATCAACTGGCATCGGCCGGCGGCCCGATCACCGTGGCGCGTGCCGAAGCCGTGCTGGGAACGGCGGCCGGGGAGGCCGTGGGACGGGTAGTGGAGGCGCTTGTCGGCATGGATGTGGCCGGGGGCCTCACCTGGATCAACAAGGCGCTGGACGGCGGTGCAGATCCGCGCCAATTCGCCCGCCAGCTGGTGGATACGCTGCGGGGCGTGCTGCTGGCGCGGATGGGCAACCCTCAGCTCCTCGAGGTGACCCCCGAGGCCCGAACCGAGATGGCCCGCTGGGCCGAGGCGCTCGAGATCCCCACTCTTCTGGCTGCCATCCGGGCCTTCAACAAAGCCGCCGTCGAGGGACGGTCGGGCTGGCAGCCCGGCCTGGCACTTGAGCTGGCCTTCGTCGAGTCGGCCCGGGGCGAAGCCGCCGATCCTCCTGGCGGGCCGCCACCCGCGGTGCGGCGGCGCGCATCGCAGTCCTCACCTCCCCCACCGCCGGAGCCCGGGCCGAAGGCTGCAGCCCCGCTTCCGCGCCCGGCTGCTCAGGCGGCGTCTTCGGGGGAGCTCACCTTTCCATTGATCGTTGCCCGCTGGAGGGACGTCCTGGCCGCGGCGCGCAAGCGCGACCCGCGGACTCAAGCCCTGCTCAACTCCTGCCGCCCCCTCGGCCTGGAGGGAGGGGTGCTGGTGCTGGGCTTTGCCAGCGACCTGCTGCGCGACAAGATGGAGAAAGGGCACAGCCTGGCGCTGGCCCGTGAGGCGCTTGAGGAGGTTTTCGGGGTGGGCGTCGAGGTGCGCTCGGCGCTGACCTCGGGCGGTGGGGCGGATGGCCGGCCGGAGGCGCCGGTGGCACCGATGGAAGCGGACGGCATGGTGGCCACCGCGCTGCGTGATCTGGGGGCGCAAGTGGTGGAGGTGAAGCCCATGCCACCGGATGACGCACCCTGACGGCCGGCGAGCGGATCGTTCGTTCACCTCCCTAAAGGGCAGGGCCAGGGACATTCAGCCCCTCATCGACCTCTCGGGAAGGGCCATCGCCCATACGGTGAGCACCGATCGACGGAGATCCGCGCGAAGGGATCCTGGCGGGTCGGGCCGGCTTCTGACAACCTGGGAGAGAAAGATCATGGGAAAAGGCAAGGGCGCGGGCAAGAGCGGAGATCTCCTGGCGGGGCTTGAGCGCCTGCAAGAGCAGCTCCGCCATGCCCAGGAAGAGCTGGCAGAGCAGACCGTGGAGGCAGCGGCGGGGGGTGGTGCGATCCGCATTGTCATGAGCGGCACCCAGGAATGCAAATCGGTGAGGGTCGCGCCTGAGCTGCTTCGGGAGTCGGAGGCCGAGATCCTTCAGGATCTCCTCCTGGTGGCCGTGAACCAGGCGATACGCGAGTCGCGCACGCTGGCGGCGCAGCGCCTCGGCCCGTTGGCTGGCGGGCTTGGGCCCGCCGGCGCGGCCGGGGCGGGAGAAGGCGAGGGCGGATGACGGCGACGATGCCCCGCCCGGTGGGGCGCCTGATCGAGGCCTTCGCGCGCCTGCCGGGGATTGGGCCAAAGACGGCCGCCCGCCTGACCTACTTCCTGCTGCGCTCGCCGGAGGCAGAAAGCCGGGAGCTTGCCGAGGCGATCGGGGGGATCCGGGCAGAGACCGACTTCTGCTCTCGCTGCTTCAACATCACCGACGCAGGCGTTAACCCCTGCTCGGTCTGCACCGATACCGGGCGGGACGGCACGGTGATCTGCGTGGTTGAAGACATGCTCGACGTGCCGGCGCTGGAGCGGACCGGGCTCTTCCATGGCCGGTATCACGTGCTCCATGGGGCGATATCGCCGGTGGAGGGGGTCGGCCCCGAGGATTTGCGGATCGCGGAGCTCGTGGCGCGAATCCCCGCCGAGGGGATTCGCGAGGTGATCCTGGCGACGAACCCGACGCTGGAAGGCGAGGCGACGGCGATGTATGTCCGCCGGCAGATGGAGGGCATGCCGGTTCGGGTCACCCGGCTGGCGCGGGGCCTGCCCTCGGGCGGGGACCTGGAATACGCGGATGTGACGACCGTGAGCCAGGCGCTGGAGGGGCGGCAGGAAGTGTGAGGTGGTGACGCTCGCGGTCCGATCGCCCCTGAGTGGGCGAGGCCCGGAGCGTGGGGTCTCCAGCCGGCACTCCCGACCGCGATAGCGATCGAGGATTGTGGGATGACCAGAGCGGTCCCGTTGAATCTGATAGCCCGGTTGGCGCTGCGCCTTGCCGTCGGCCTCCTGGCGGCATGGTTCATCGCTGGCTGCGGCGTGGAGTTCACTCCGAGCGTTGCCCCGCTCGACGTCGAGAGTCCCCCGGCAGAGGCGCCGCTTGCTGCGCCGGGCGAACTTGTCCCCGGGCTGGGTGTTCGCTACGAGGAGGCCTCCGACTTCTCCGCAGAGCGACAGGGATGGATCCGGCAGGCGCTGGACAACTGGGGGGCTCTCATTGGCGCCGATCGTTTCTCCGAGCTGGTCGCGCAGGGCGCGGCCGCGGATGGCAACAACGAGTATGCCATCCGCTACAGTGCGGAGGGAGGCGCCGGCCATCTGGATCAGGAGGGTGTTGTTGTTCTGGGCGAAGATGTCTTCGCCGAAGACAACTGGCAGCGCCGCTACCGGCCGGATCCCCTGTACCAGAACTCGGAGGCCAGCTCGCGGATCTCGGTGGGGCACGAGTTCGCCCATGTGATCTTCAACGGGGACAGGGCGCCGGTAGATGCCTTCGAGGGGATCTTCGATCCCACCGACCCTGCCCATCAGGCTGTCTCGGTGAACACCAACGCCGAGGAGGCCTTGGCGAATATCCTCGCCTTGATGGCCGAGCAAGGCCCGGATGCACCCGGCATCCCGGAGGACTTGCGGGCGTGCGTGGTGGGCAGCATCCTTCCCTATTTAGCGGGGGATGTGGCCGAGGTCGCGCCATGTGCGCCCGGTCCGTAGGGAAAACCTGTGGTGGTATCCGGCGAACGAGAGAAAGGCGGTCAGCGATGCGGCGATCCTTCCGAGTCGGAATGGTGTGCGTCGTCCTTCCCCTGGTGGTGATCTCTTGCGGCCGGACGACGCCGATGCCTCCCGTGAGCACGCTTTCGCCATCCGCCCGGGCCTTGATGGACCTGATGTGGGGGCTCACACCCGGGATGAGCACCCAGGACGAAGTCATAGGGCTGCTGGGGGAGGCGGCGGGGACCGAAGAGCCGCTCGTGGGGGAATGGACCTGGCTCTACCAACCGCCCGAGGTGCCGGGGGCGCTCCTGCGCGTCACGTTTGACACGGATGCTGTGCCCTCTTTCGTCTTGGGGGCCGAGGTCACCGAGATGGAACTGACCTTCGCCGAGCTCGAGGCGGAGCTCGGAGAACCCGCGGTTGTGTATCAGCTTGAAGGGGAGCAGGCTGCGACCTACCTGGCCTATCCTGATCAGGGGTTCGAGGCGCGGGTCGATTCGGCGGATCCGGAGCCGATGGACCCTGTGACTTTGTTGCGGCGGGAGGCGGGCCGGTCGGTGCAGGATCTGTTGGAGGCTCTTCGTGGCGTGGCCGGGGCGAGGGTCTTGCGGTCGCCCTAGTCAGGTCAGGGGGGGTCATGGAAAGCGGGGAGAAAAGCCGGGCTTGCCTTGACAGGGAGCGCATGAAGCGTCTATAATAAGGAAGTCAGGAGCGGTCTCGCCCGCCGATTTTGCGGGCAGACCCAGACAACCGAGTGACGTCGAGGGCGTCAGAGACCGGGGCCGCGGGACGTGGAAGAGGCCCGACCGGTCTGAAAGCCAAGCCGATGGGCAGGTCGGACATCGGCATTTACGTCTT
Organism: Anaerolineales bacterium; assembly: GCA_035288185.1. Lineage (GTDB taxonomy): Bacteria > Chloroflexota > Anaerolineae > Anaerolineales > E44-bin32 > DATEAV01. Next base: position 22,319 of record DATEAV010000232.1, read on the forward strand.
TGCTCTTGACAGGCCCAGGCGGGGATGGTAGGATGGCTTCCGCTTTGGTGACGGCACC
>DATEAV010000233.1:0-4302 GCA_035288185.1 Anaerolineales bacterium
GCGCCGCAGGTACCACGGGCTTCCCAGACGGCTCATCGTGCGCCGGATGGGCTCGATGAGCAGGTCGCCGGCCTGGGCCACTCCGCCACCCAGCACGATCAGGGTCGGGCGGAAGATGTGCAGATAGGATGTGAGAGCGACGCCGAGGAAGAAGCCCGCCTGGTCGAGGATGTCTTTGGCCGCGGCGTCCCCTGCGGCGGCCGCCTCGGCGATATCTCGGGCCTCGAGGTCGCCGCGTGTCTCTCGGGTCTTCGCCAGGAGGGTCTCCCGGCCGCGGCTGATCTCGGCCAGGGCACGGCGCCGGAGGGCGGGCCCGGAGGCGACGGCTTCCAGGCAGCCGCGGCCGCCGCAGGTGCACTCGGCCTGGCCGAAGGGATCGACGATGATCTGGCCGGTGTCCCCGCAGGTGTCCCAGGAGAAATGGACCAGGCCCTCATCCCGAGTGACAACGCTGATGGCGACTCCCGTGCCGATGGCCATCAGCAACATCCGGTCGGTTTCGCGGCCGCGGCCGTAGGCGTATTCGGCGATCCCGGCCGCGCTCAGGTCATTCATCATGGCGATCGATGAGCCGAAGGCCTCGCGCAGTGGGGGGTACATCGGGTAGCCCTCGAGGCTGGGCATGTTGTTCGTCTGGCGCTGGATCCATTCGTCCCCTTCGAAGAAGTGGGGGACGGTGAAACCGATACCTTCGACCGGGAATCCCCGGGCTGCCATTCGCTCGCGGAATGCGCTTGCCCCGGCGACAATCCCGCCGACGAGCCGGCTCGGGGAGGGATCGCGGGGGGGGAGAAACGATTCACGGGCGTGAACGACGCCCGCCTCGTCGACCAGAGCCAGCTTGGTGTTCGTGCCCCCGATGTCGACGCCGATGGCGTGTGGGCTCATCTCGCTGGACCCCTCAGATCCCGTAACTGATGAAGTTGACGGCTTCGGGCGCGACTGCGAGCTCCCTAGAATACATCCGCAGGCGCAGTTTCACCACACGATAATCCTGATCACGGACCAACTTCTGTAGGGTCTCCCGATGGAAGCCAGACACCGAAAGCCGCAGACGCGTGCGACCGGAGCGGAAGGCCACACCTTCGAGCTGACGGAGCCACTCCTCCAGGGAGGCCTCGGTCCCCGGGCGGGCGGCCAGGAGCTGAACATCCGCCCATTCCGACGGCGGGGCCTGATGCTGGGACGCCATGTGGACGAGGGCCAGCGCATCGGGTTGCAGGGCCTCCCCCCACAACAGAGCCTCTCCCAGGCCACATTCGAGCGTGGTCCGGATCGGCGCCGTGTAGTCCAGGCCGACGTGAATCTGACCTGCGAGCAAGGCCAGGCGCCGGAGGTTGTCGCTGAGATCCGGCAGATCGCTCAGGCGCAAGCCCGTGAAGGGCGTGGTCTCGGCGTGAATCTGCTTCTCGAGGACGAGCACTAGAGGCCCAGAGGAAAAGCCGGCCGTAAGATAGAACTGAAGGTTGACCGGATAATGGGGCCAAGTTTCCAGGGCAATCGTCAGGGGCCGGCGGGCTTCCAGGGCCTGCAGCACCAACCGAGTCAGTTCCCGGCCGATTCCCCGTCCTTGCCACTCGGGCTCGACCGCGATGGGGCCAATCCACCCCAAGGTTCCCCATGCGTGGGAGATGCAGAAGCCGACGATCCGGCCGTCGGCCAGAGCTCCGACCGCCCCCTCGGGGAAGAGCCGGATGTAGTGTGCCAGGCAATCCTTCCGCCTTTCTGGCTGAGCAGCTTGTCCCCAGGCTTGCCTCAAACGATTGAAGGCGAGCGCCTCGAGAGAACAGCACGCCGGAACGTGGTCCTCGATGAGGGGAACGATGAGGTAGGGGACGGACAATAGGCTGTCCCAAGCTCCGGCGATGATGGCGCCCGCGTGCCGGCGCCAGGCGGCTTCCGCTCCGGCTGACAGGTATGGACGTATAGATGTCCTGAGCGTAGCACAAGGATTCCGGCAGTGTCAAGTGAGAACCGTCGTGGTCGGAGTTGATGATCGCCAGTCGATGTGATGGCGATTGACAATGCAGCTATTAGCCCCTATAGTAATACAGACGTCTATACCTCATCCGACGCCCCGGGGGTGATCACAGATGGCCACTCTCGACAAGGCAAGCGCCATACCGCTTTACTTCCAGCTTGAGCGATGGCTGATTGACCGCGTCGCCGACGGCGAGCTCCAACCCGGGCATCAGATCCCCAGCGAACAAGAGTTGTGCCGAGAGTTCTCCCTCAGCCGTGGGACCGTCCGCCAGGCTCTGAGCGAACTAGCCTCCGAAGGCCACATCTACCTGGTCCGTGGCCGCGGCACTTTCGTCGCCGAACGAATTCCCGACCGTTGGTCTCTCAGCTCCTATGTCAGCATCAGCGAGGCTCTCCGACAAAGCGGCCTGGCTGTCGAGCGGCGCGTGCTCATGGTCGGATGGGCCAGCGCGACGCCGCAAGTGGCAACCGCCCTGCATATCGAGCCTCAGGCCCAGGTGATGAGGCTCAAGCGGCTGTGGCTCGCCGATGGCGAGCCCCTCATGGTCGGGGTCGGGTATCTGCCGGAGCGCATCGGCCGTGAGCTGGAGGGGCTCGATTTCCACGACCGGCCGCTCTACGCCACCCTCGCCGAACGATTCGGGGTCCGGATCACGCGGGTGGACCGCACGCTTCTCGTCCGCCTGGCCGACGTGGAGGAGTGCTCTCTGCTGCAGATTCCCCCCGGCTCCCCGGTCCAGGTGCTCGAGGAACGGGCCTACGAGGAAACGGACGATCCGGGCGGCAGCCGTCCGATCGAGTATTCGGAAGACGTCATCCGCGGCGACCGAAGCCGGCTCGAGATGCAGAGCCGACGCAGAGGCTAGCCATCGCCGGCACGGTGGCGTCACCGGTGGCGACGGAGATGGCCAGGACGGCGCATGCCCACTGAGCTCCTCATGCCCCGTCTTTCTGAGACCCGCGAGACAGGAACGGTTGTCGAGTGGCTGGCCCTGGCCGTCTCGGCCGGCGTATGCGCCTGCCTGCGCCCCCGCGACTACCTTGTTCCCTCCTTCCGCGGTCATGGCGAGTTCCTGGCCAAGGGAGGTAGTCCCCGGGCAGCCATGGCCGAGCTCTTCGCTCGGGATACCGGCTGTGCCCGAGGCATGAGTGGATCGATGCACCTCGGCGACCGAGCTCTCAACATCGTGCCCGGCGTGGCGATCGTGGGTGAGGGGATCGCCATCGCAACCGGCCTGGCTCTCTCGGCCCGCATGCAGGGCAGCGAAGTACAATGATGCTCGGCGTGTCGCCTCCGCTGCGCACCGACGAAGCCAAGGTGAACTGTAGTGATTAGAGGAGTCATCTTCGACCTGGATGGGGTAATGATCCACAGCGAGCCTCTGGCTTTCGAGGCATGGCAGCGCTCGCTCGCGCCGCTCCACACGCGTATGGACGACGAAGAATACCGGTCGCTCATCGGCGTCAACCAGGAGGATTCTCTGCGCGAGGTCATTCGGCGGCACCGGCTGGTCACGTCCCCGGGCGAATTGGACCGCTCGTTCTGGTCGCACATGCTCACTCTGGTGAAACAGGCCGAAGTGATGCCCGGCCTCCTCGGCCTTCTCCCGGACCTGCGGCGACGCGGCCTCCGTCTGGAGATCGCCTCCAACAGCCAATCGGACTATGTCCTCTAGGCCTGCGTACGCAACGGGCTCGCCGAGTATTTCCGTTGCATCGCCGCTGCGGATCATGTTGGCCGCGGCAAGCCGGCGCCCGACGTCTACCTGGCGGCCGCGCGCGGCCTCGACCTGCCTGCGGAGGCTTGCCTGGCCGTGGAGGACTCCCCTTCCGGTGTCCGGGCGGCCGTTTCGGCAGGCATGACCTGCGTCTACATCCCAAACCGCGACCTGGTTCCCGTTTCGCTGGACGGAGCCGACGTGGTGTATCCTTCGCTTCAAGCCTGGCACGCCGATCTCGATCGGCTGCTTCCCCTCGAAGCGGGCTAGGGACGAGCCGTGTTCCGCCTGTGCGCCATCACCGACGAGATCGGCCGCGACCTCGAGACTGCTCTGCAACTGCTCGGCGAGTGGGGCCTACGGGACGCCGAGATCCATACGCTTTGGAACACCAGCATCGAGCTCCTGACCGAGGGTGAGGTCGGCCGTCTCGAGAAGGTCCTGGCGGATCACGGAATCCGTCCGGCCGTGCTGGATTCCACCGTCTTCCTGCGATGCCCGCTCCGCGGCGGCCCGCCGCCCGCAAGCTGGAGCAAGCGGTTCCACTCCGTGGCCGGGAGCTACGAAGAACATCTGGCAGTGTTGGAAGGCTGCCTGGCAA
>DATEAV010000234.1:0-3134 GCA_035288185.1 Anaerolineales bacterium
CCTTGTCGTCGTAGAGGGGGAAGCTGGCCTTCTGGAGGACGGCGAGGTCGCGCCAGACGGTGCGCACGGTGCAGCCGAGCTCGCGCGCCGCCTCGTCCACGGTGAACCCGTTGGGGTGGTCCAGGAAGCGGATCAGCCGCCACTGCCGCGAGAGCTGGTCACCGCGCGCCATCGCCCCTCCCGGGGTGTCCACAAAAGATAACACATTCTCAGTAGATGGGAGAGTGTCACGGAAGTGTGACAGGGGGGGTCAGAGCCAGCGGCCTAAACTTGAGATCGCAGACTGCGATTTCAAGGTAGCGGTCCACTGAAGGCGCGTATTGACATTGTGCATCGGTTCAGTGGACACTAATTAGCGGGTACCCTGATGCCATGGATTCGGGGCTTTGTCTGGGACGAGGAGAACGTAGCCCATGTCAGCCGGCACCAGGTCTCCCCCGAGGAAGTGGAAGAGGCTCTCGCCGGTGATCCGGTGGTTCTTCGAGGGACAGACAGCCGCTTCCTGGCTTATGGAAGGACAGAGAGCGGGCGTCATCTCTTTACGGTCTACGTGTCGCGACCGGGGGGGCGGATCCGGGTTCTCACGGCGCGCGAGATGACGGACAAGGAAAAAAGCTCATACCGGAAGAGACGAAAGGGCAGAAAATGAAGCGACAATCCAAAATCCCCAAGTTCAGGGATGACCGCGAAGCAGCAGAGTTCTGGGCAACCCACGACTCCGCTCCCTACCAGCGAGAACTTCGAGAGGTGGCCGTGAAGGCCTCTCCGGAGCTCCGCCGGCGCATCGCGGCCAGGGCGGAGATCAAGAAGCCCGTTACCCTGCGCCTGGAGCCCTACCAGATCGCGGCCGCCAAGCGGGTGGCGCGGGAAAAGAGTGTCCCATACCAGACCCTGCTCCGGATGTGGATCGCCGAGGGGTTGGCGAAGGAGCGTACGGGGTAAGAGGAGAAAAGCCATGGCGCGAGAGAAGAAGATAGAAGGCCCCGTCACCCTCTTCGCCGCGATCGAGACGCAGCAGCATCAGGCGCTGCGGGAAATCGCCTTTCACGAGCGGCGTTCCATCGCCGATGTGGTTCGAGACGCGATCAGCCAGTACGTCGCAAAGCGTCCCGCCAGGGGGGGCAGCCGCCGGCTGGGCTCCGGCCGGCGATAGGTCCGCCCCGGCTGGTGCTATAGTCGCGTTAGGAATGGGCTCGATGGACAAAGCGAAGGTAAGAGCTCTGACGGACGAGATCATAGCCCTCCCCGAGGGGGAGCGGGAACAGCTTGCCCAGGAGATCCTCCCTCTCCTCCTGGGGACACGCGCAGGCCTGGAGGGAATCGACCAGGCCCTTCAGGCCCTTTCCGACAAGGAACTAGATGCTTTGGTCGAACGAGCTCGGAGCCGAGGTCGGGATCTCCCGGAACCGTTCGTTGCGACCGTGATTGGCGAGGCCCTCCGAGCTGCCCGCGCTTCGAGTCGTTCTTGACACGCAGGTCCTCCTGCGCTGAAGCGAGATCTCAAGAACGTTCAAGAGGACCTCAGGATCTTGGAGAAGTACGGGCTCGTCCGGATGACCGAGGGTCGTACGACTGGCAAGCGCAGGGTCAAGGTGCCGGAGGCCCTGTTCGGCGAGATCGCGCTCAAGATCGCGATTTAGAAGCCCCCCGGGTCTCCCGTTTGAGGTCACAAATTGTGACCTCAAACTGCCTTATCGGGCTCGAGCTTTCTTGAGCCGGGCGCGGCTGGTCTTGATCTCCCGGATGAGAAAGGCGTCCGCTGGCTGCCGGCGACGGGCGCGGACGAGGGCGTAGTCCGGATCGCCGGGCCGGATCGGCTCGGCGCGGGACACCTTGAAAGAGCTCAAACGGAGGTCCTTCGGGGTGTTCATGCTGGAGTCTTACGACCTCCCACCCAAGTTGGCCAAGAGTTTCTCGATCTTGCGCTTGAAGTCAGGCAGATCGCTCTTGACGACGTCCCACACGACGTCGGTGTGTGCCCGATCGCCTCGAGGATATCCCGAAGCAATTCCCGATGATCTCTCAGAGCGCCACTGCCTCCCGCAGCACCCGGGCCGGGATGCGGGGCTTGAGACCTCGTTCGGTAACGACGTCAACATCGCGACCAAGCAGCTCTCGCAGCTCCATGAGCAGGCCGCCCATGTCGAGCAGGCTGCGCCCAGGCTCCATTTCGACGAGGAAGTCCACGTCGCTTCGCTCGTCGGCCTCGCCCCGCGCCACGGAGCCAAAGACCCACACCTTCCGCGCGCCGTGCTTGGCGGCGATCTTCAGGATCTGCTCGCGTTTTCCCTTCAAGAGCTCGTCAACGCCCACGGCCTTGGTCCTTTTGCAGTCTATCGGCATCTGTCATTCATTATAGCCGAGCCTTGAGATTGCAAATAGCGGCGGGCGAACCGCGGAAGGACACCATTACCACATTTATTACTACATTAATGTAGGAACTGCCTTATTCCCGCAGCATGGGCTCCCTATCGCCGCCCCCGGCCCTTGCGGCGGTCGAGCGCGGCCCCCCAGCTCGCGAGGAACGCGGTCACGAAGGCGTGCTCCTTGTCGGGCTCGACGGCGAGGGAGGCGAGCGCCATGGCCGAGGCGACCGCGATATGGTAGCCCTCCGAGCGCGAGGCGACGGCGCGGCGGTACGCGGGGTGAGCCTCGTTGATCCAGACAGTCGTCTCGACCAGGCGGGCCAGCTCGGGGTCCTCGGGACGCGGTTCGAACTGGATGGAGAGGCCGTAGCGCGCCGGCCGGCGAGGGCCGCGTGTTGCAGGGAGCTCTACCGTGGCCGCCGGTGGGACCGGCTCCGTTGCTGCGAGCTCGGGCGCCCCGGGCTCCTCCGGCGGCCCCGTCGGAGCCGGCGCCTCCGCCGCCGGTCGGGGCTCCATCGTCCTCGCCGGCACCGCTTCCGGACTCTCGCCCTTGCCGGGCTTCGCCAGCGCCTGACCCATCGGCAGGGCGCGCTGGCCGCCCGCGCGGTGCTCGACGAGCGCCGCCAGCAGGGGGAACTCCTCGGCGAGGTCGAGCAGGACCGCCTCGAGGTCGCGCTCGACGGGACGGGCGGCCCGCCGCCGGGCCTGCTCGCCCCCTTCGCGGATATCGCCCCAGGCGGCCAGCTGGCGCGCGACGGCCTCCTGGAT
>DATEAV010000235.1:0-2808 GCA_035288185.1 Anaerolineales bacterium
CGTCCACTCGGCGGCGGTGCACCGGCCGATGAATGAAGTCATGGAGCACGGTGCGCAGGCCGTTCATCCCGTGGGCGAACGCGAAGGCCAGCAGGGCGATGTCATACAGGCGCCAGCCGAGCGTGGCCCAGCGCATGGCCACATAGTCGAGATCGATGGCATGGACGCCGATGAGCACGTCCTGGATGAGCACATGGATCCAGACGAGCGGGATGAGCAGGACGCCGCTGTAGCGCATGAAGAGCCAGGCGAGCGTCTCGAAATTGAGTGGGACGGGGGCGCGGCGTTCGACGGGAGGGGGAAGCGTCATGCCGGCCTATCCGCCCGAGAAGTTGTGGATGACGAGGCTGCGGCCCATCCAATACGCCGCCGGGAGCCAGAGCAGGAAGCTGATCGCCAGCACCCAGCCGACGGATCGTTTCTCGGGGGCGGGTTGCCACAGCCGGGGGAAGAAATCGAAGAGGGCGATGCGAAGACCGTTGGTTCCGTGGAAGATCACCAGGAAGACCAGCACGATTTCGCCCAGCATGAAGGCCGTGCTGCGATAGATGGCGATGGCGTGTTGGTAGAGGCCGGGGAAGAAGTAGACCGTGGCGGTGTCGAGGATGTGGATGGTGAGGAAGAGGAGCGTGCCCAGCCCGCTCAGACGATGCAGCAAGAAACTGAGCTGACCCTCGTGCCCTCGATAGCGCATGCTCCCATCGAGGGTGGCCCTCAGTGACGACATGAACCCTCCCGTGGAAGACCCGATCCCCCCGGCACGCAGGGCGATTGTAGCACAGAAGGAGGCCCGACCTGCGGAGCGGCCGCTCCGCGGCCGAGTGTGAAGACACATCGGCGCGTTGACCTGCGCTTCGGGCAGTCTCCGGCGACGGCCAAGCGCCAGGCCGGAGCCGGAGCGGGGAACGAGCGGCGTCGCCAACGGCGGGGCCGGGGCCTTTGGGTCCCTGGCCTGGTCCCCGTGCCAGAGGTTCTGCTCTGAATCACACAAGCTTGTCAGCCCGGCCGGACTTGGCGGGCCTGAAGGAATACGTCCCGGTTCGCCCCAAGGAATATAGGACCGGATCAGTCCGATGTGACGCTTGTCACCCTTCCGAGGACGGATGCCACTTCGCCCTCTCGACCCCGAGCGTTAGAGTCAGGTCACCCTGTGGGCGGCAAGAACCGTTCTATGCCACGAGAAGCCATTCGCTCACTCCCTCTTTTCCGCGGCCTTGCGCCCCGCGACGTCGACCTGCTGGCCGCCCGGTTTCGCAGGGACTCTTTCGTGGCGCAAGAGACGGTCTTCGCTCAAGGCGACCGCGCCGAGCGTCTATACATCCTCACTTGCGGGAAGGTTGCCATCCGCTTCAAGCCTCACGACGGAGAGACGCTCACGGTATCGGTGATCGCGCCCGGGGGGGTGTTTGGCTGGTCGGCGGCGCTTGACCGCGCCGCCTACACCTCCTGCGCCGTGGCGCTCGAGCCGAGTGAGGCGATCAGCATCTCGGGGGCCGAGCTGCGCAGGCTGTGCAACACCCACCCGCGCACCGGCGTGCTGATCCTGGAGCGCCTTGCGGGGGTAATTGCCGACCGGCTGACGAACGCCCATGCGAAGGTGGTCGACGTGTTGCAGAAGGGGATCGGGAAAGACAGGCTCGATTGACGGTGGTACGGAGGAGTTTGGGATGACCGAGATGGCCCACAACCATGTGACCGGTGCAACGCCCGCGGAGCGGATGCTGGCGCTCCTGGAGGTGGTTAGCTCGTATATCGAGCACTACCACGGGGGATGGGTGCGGATGGCAGGGTTTGATGGGAAAGTGCTGAAGGTGGAGATGGGGGGCGCCTGCAAGGGCTGCGCGCTCTCGGCGGCCACGCTCCAGGGTTGGGTTGCCGGCACGGTCCGGCAGTTCTTCCCCGAGGTTGAGCGGATCGAATCCGTCTAGTCGAGGTCGGTCGCTGCCGACCTTTACCCCTCAAAGCCCGTGAACTGGCGTCCGCGTGAAGCCCGAGGTCTCCCCGTTATTGGGGGCGTCCCGGATTGCCCCACACATCTCCCCTCTCCCCCGACCGTTGCCCGAATCAATATGAGGAAAGCGAGAGCTGAGGGAAGTCGAAGCCCGCCCTTCGACTGCGCCCTTCGACTTCGGCCGCAGGGACGGGCGGGGCAAGCCGGGTAGAAGGGCGGCCTGCGCTCAGGGCGATGGCCGGGGGACGCAGGCGGGTGGCTTGCTCGCCGTCCTGAAGGGCGGCCTCGGGACAGGGCGCCGCCTGGTCGGGGAAGCCTCAGCGCCCGGCGTTTCCTATGTGGCAGGCTTTTCCTGGGCGAGGATAACGACGGGGACCGGGCTAAGACGCCGAAACCGCTCGGCGTCATCGGCCGACCCGGCGACGCCCGCGCCATAGTGCATCGGCACGGCGACCTTCGGCCCGATCGATTGGACGGCCTGGACCGCCTCCTCCGCGGTCATGACGTACTTGCCGCTGACCGGCAGCAGAGCGACATCGGTCGCCAGGCCGGCCATCTCTGGGATGGCGTCGGTGTCCCCGGCGAAGTAGAGGCTCTCCTCCCCGACGAAGACGACATAGCCCACATGACCGGCCGTCTTGGGGTGAAAGGGCTTGCCTACGTTGTAGGCGGGGATGGCACGAATACGGATTTCGCCGACGGTCGTCTCCTGCCCAGGGCGCAGAATGGTGACCGGCGGCTCGAGACCCGAGGCGGCGGAGGGATTGGCGATCAGCACGGTCGCCGGCTTTCGGATCGACTGGATATCATCCGGGGAACAGTGATCGTGGTGATCGTGGCTGACCAGGATCAGATCG
>DATEAV010000236.1:0-4531 GCA_035288185.1 Anaerolineales bacterium
GAAAGCGGAGAGGGGGATGAAGGTCTAAGGAGGCAAGGGGCGGCTCTGCCGCCCCTTGCCTCCTTAGGTAACCTCCCCTCCCCCGGCAGATCCTCATCACCAGGGAATGGGAACAACTGCCGGGGGAGGGGCTAGGGGTGGGGGCCACTGTGGACGCGCCGGCCGAGGAGAACGATCCTGGTCGATCCGGGATTAGTTCACAGGCTCTGCGGTTCGGTGCAGGTGTGGCGGTGTCTCTAGGAATCACACGACGCGGGCGCCGAGGGAGCTGGAAAGGAGCAGTCCCCCAACGCTAGCGCACAGCTAAGGCACCAGCGCCATCAACCCGGCCCGCTCGGCCAGTGCCAGCAGCGGGCCGGGAAGGATTCCAAAGACGACGGTGGCGACGGCGGCGAGCCCCAGCCCGGCGCTGAGCCATCGCTCGGACCGCGCTTCCGGCTCCCCCGGGCGCATATACATCACCACAACGACACGCAGATAGTAGTAGGCGGAAACCAGGGAGGTGACTACGCCGATCAGTGCCAGCCAGACAAGGCCGGCCTCGATCGCGGCGCGGAACAGGAAAAACTTGCCGACGAACCCGATCGTCGGAGGCACGCCGGTGAGCGAGAGCATGAAGGCGGTCATGGCGAGGGCCAGGCCGGGCCGCCGTAGCCCGAGCCCTGCGTAGTCGTCGATGGAGAGGCCGGCGCCCTCCTGCTTTTCCATGCTGAGCACCACTCCCCAGGCGCCGAGGTTGGTGACCGCGTAGGCCGCCAGGTAGAACAGGGCCGCACTCGCCGCTTGTGGCGCGACCTCGCTCGAAGCCGAAGCCGCCAGCGCCATCAGGATATACCCGGCGTGGGCGATGCTCGAATAGGCGAGCATTCGCTTGACATTCGGCTGTGCGATCGCGGCGAAATTCGCCCAGACCATAGTGAGGGCGGAGATCCAGGCTGCGGCCGGAGCCCAGGCCACGGCCAGGTCGGGCAGAGCGCTGATCAAGAGGCGGAGCAACGCGGCAAACCCGCCGGCCTTGGCGCCCACCGACATGAACGCGGTCACCGAGGACGGCGCGCCCTGGTAGACGTCGGGGGTCCACATATGGAACGGGACGGCCGCCACTTTGAACCCAAGGCCGATCAAGATCAAGCCCATGCCCACCGGAAGGAGGCCCGGGAGGGCTGCGCCGGAGCGCACCGTCTCGACGATGGCCTCCATCCGCGTCGAGCCCAGGGCGCCATACGTCAGAGCGATGCCATAGACAACGAAGCCAGTGGCGAAAGCACCCAGAAGGAAATACTTGAGGGCGGCTTCCTCCGACTCCAGGCGCGGGACGGCGAAGCCGGAGAGAACATACAAGGGGATCGAAAGCAGCTCCAGCGCCAGAAAGACGATGATCAGATCCGCGGCGCGCCCCATCAGCATCATCCCACAGATGCTGAAGAGGAGCAGGCTGTAGTACTCGCCGCGCTCGATCCCCATCCGCTTCAGATAGTCGTAGGCGAGGGCGATGCCCAGCAATCCGCTCCCCAGAAAGACGACGTCGAGAAAGGAGGCGAATCCGTCCACGACCAGCATGCCGTCGAAGGCCTCGGTCGTCTGTCCGAAGCGAGGGGCCAGCGCGCCGAAGGCCGCCACGATTCCGAGCGCCGCCAGCCCGGCGGTGAGGCCCTTGCGCTCCGCCGGAATGAAGGCGTCCAGGAGCATCAAGGCGCAGGCCCAGCCTGTCAGCAAGAGCAGAGGAAGGGTGGCGGAGAGGTCCTGAGCCGCCATCGGCTATCTCAAGGCCAGCGAGGCCGATTGCAGGGCGGCAACGAGCCGGTCGACCGAGGGGGCCATCAGATCGAAGAACGGCTTCGGGTAGAGGCCGATCCAGAAGATCAAAACGATCAGCGGGATCAACGTGATCACTTCGCGCGCGTTCAGGTCCTTGAGCATCTGATTTTCCGGTTTGTCGGTGGGGCCCAGGAATATCTTCTGGAACATATAGAGCATGTAGATCGCAGCCAGGATCACGCCCAGCGCCGCCAGGCCGGCATACCAGCCCGATCCGACCGCCTGCGATCCAAACGCCCCCAGCAGAATCGTAAACTCCCCGACAAAGCCGTTGAGCCCCGGCAGGCCCATCGAAGAGAGCGTCACGATCAGCGTCAGCGCGGCGAAGACCGGCATCACCTTCCACAAGCCCCCGAAGGCATCGATCTCGCGCGTATGCCGCCTCTCGTAGATCATGCCCACGATGAGGAAGAGCGCCCCGGTGCTCAGGCCGTGGTTCACCATTTGCAGAATCCCGCCCTGGATGCCCTGGGGGTTGAGCGCAAAGAGCCCGAGCATCACGAATCCGAGATGGCTCACCGAGGAAAAGGCCACCAGCTTCTTCACGTCGCGCTGCGCGTATGATACGGCCGCCCCGTAGAGAATCCCGATCACCGCCAACAGCGCAATCCAGGGAGCGAAGCGCATCGAGGCCTCGGGAAAGAGCGGCAGATTGAAGCGCAGAAAGCCGTACGTGCCCATTTTCAGCAGGACGCCGGCCAGAATGACCGAGCCGGCCGTCGGCGCCTCGACGTGGGCATCCGGGAGCCACGAGTGCAGCGGCCACATCGGCACCTTGATCGCGAACGCCGCCGCGAAGGCCAGGAACAGCCAGGTCTGCGCCTGGGGAGGGATCCCACCCTGGGCGGCCAGATCCGGCACGGAGAAGGTGCCTGCCTCAAGCGCCAGCCACAGGATCGCCAGGAGCATCAGGATCGAGCCGGCCATGGTGTACAGGAAGAACTTGAGGGCGGCGTAGATCCGCCTCGGCCCGCCCCAGATGCCAATCAGGAAATACATGGGCACCAGGGTGAATTCCCAGAAGACGTAGAAGAGGAAGAGGTCCTGCGCCAGGAATACACCCACCATCCCGGTCTCCAGGAGCAGGAAGAACGCCATGAACTCCCCCACCCGATCTTCCACGGCGGTCCAGGTGGAGAGGATCGAGATCGGCGTCAGGAGAGTCGTGAGGAGCACAAGCAGCAGGCTGAGGCCGTCGATCCCCAAGTGATATTCGATCGTCCACCCTGCCACTCGGATCCAGGGGAGGCGGGTCACCAGTTGGAGCTCAGGGTCTTGCAGGTCGAAACGGGCGAGCACGATCAGCGAGATCAAGAATGTGACACCGGACGCCCCCAGCGCGACCCAGCGCACGGAGTTCTTGCCGCCTCGCGGTAAGGCGAGGATGAGAACGGCGCCGACGACCGGGAAGAAGGTCACCAGGCTGAGGAGCAACGGATCCATCGTGTTCATGTCAGGTCCTCACCGGCAGGTTCACCGGAGCAGCAAATAGCCGAGCACAGCCACAACGCCGATCAGCAGGGAGAGGGCATAGGTGCGCACGTAACCGGTCTGGACGATTCTCAGCCGGTCGGCTGCGGCTCGGGTAAGGCTGGCCAGTCCGTTGGCCGCGCCATCGATCACCGGCAGGTCGAAGCCTTCCGAGAGCCAGCGCGTGGCCGCGCCATAGCCGCGGCCCAGCACGCTGTCGTGGAACCAGTCATGCCAGAACCGCGCCTCGATCACATCGCCAAGCCACCGGGAGAGGTCGACGTAGCGTTGGATGAAGAGGAAGTTATACGCTTCGTCGACGCCCCACTTCCGCTCCATGCCCGCGAACAGCGGCCCCAGGACTCGCCGGAGGGGATCGTCCGCCCCGCGGGCCAGAGGCCGGCGGGCGTAGAGGATCCAGGCGAGCCCGATGCCCAGCAACGCCAGGGCGGTCGAGAGGGCCGCCACCTCCAGCCGAAACTCACCGGCCTCCACCTCCCCAAGCGTATGCGCCAGCCAGCGGCCCAGGGAATGGACGCGGGGGAGGTTCAGCGCTCCTCCAAAGAAGGCAAGCAAAGCCAGCGCCATGAGGGGGATGGTCATGACGGCAGGGCTCTCCTGCGCGTGGGCCGCGGCTTCCGAGCGAGGCTCCCCAAAGAAGACCATCCAGATCTGGCGCCCGATGTAGAAGGCCGTCAGGAAGGCCGCCGAAGTGAGCAGGATGTAGACGGCAGGCTGGAGATGGGCCGCTTCGGCCAGGATCTCGTCCTTCGAGAAGAAACCGGCCAGCGGCGGGATCCCGGCCAAGGCTAGCGCGCCGACGACATAAACCACGAAGGTCTTCGGCATCCGGTTTCGCAGGCCACCCATCTGGCGCATATCGTTGGGATCCAAGGCCTCTCCGGCATGCCCGGCGGAGGGAGGCGCGTGGTCGGCGGCGTGATGATGGCCACGCTCAACGCCCTGGATCACCGATCCTGCCGAGAGAAAGAGCAATGCCTTGAAGAAGGCGTGGGTCACCAGATGGAACATCGCCGCCACGTAGGCGCCGAGGCCCGCCGCGGCGATCATGAAGCCCAACTGGCTGATCGTCGAGTAGGCCAGCACCTTCTTGATGTCATACTGCCCCACGGCGATCGAGGCCGCCCACAACGCCGTGGCGGCGCCCACCAGCGCCACAACGTTCGCCGAGGCCGGGGCCAGGCCGAAGAGCACGTGGTTGCGGGCGATCATGTAGATCCCG
>DATEAV010000237.1:0-15548 GCA_035288185.1 Anaerolineales bacterium
CTGGAGTAGGTGAGGATGATCAGCGCCATGTTCCACTGCTTGAGGATGCCGCGCTTTTCCTGGATGATCACCGAGTGGAGGAAGGGCGTGCCGACGAGCCATGGCAGGAGGGCGGCCACCTCCACCGGATCCCAGCCCCAATAGCCTCCCCAGCCGAGCACATCGTACGCCCAGCGCCCGCCCAGGATCAGCCCCAGCGAGAGGAAGAGCCAGGCCACGAGCGTCCAGCGCCGGGTGATCTGGGTCCAGCGATCGTCGCTCCGCCCGGTGGCCAGGGCGCCGATGGCGAAAGCATAGGGGATGACAAAGGAGACGAAGCCCAGGTAGAGCATGGGCGGGTGGATCACCATCCCCGGATGCCGCAAAAGCGGGTTGAGGCCCTGGCCATCGCTGGGGAAGATCGGGCTTGCGCCGGCGGGTTGGAAGAGGGCCGTGAGCTGCTCGCCTTGCGGGGAAAGCCACAGCCGGGCGAAGGGGTTCTCGAAGAAGACCACCAGCGAGAGGAAGAAGGCGAGGGTGACCATCGTCGTGACGACCACCCAGGGAAGGAGATCTCGATCGCGGTCCCACTTGCGCAGGCCGACCGCCGAGGCAAAGGCGGCCATCAGCCACGACCAGAACACCAGCGAGCCGGCCTGCCCGCCCCAAAGGGCGGTGATGCGAAGATAGACCGGCATGGTGTTGCTGGTGACGGAGGCGACGAAGGCCACCTCGTAGTCGCCCCGAACCAGCAGGGTGATGATCGCCAGCGCCGCCACGGTCACCAGAGGCCAGGTGAGCAGAAGGGCGTGGCGCGCGCTCTCGACGAACGCCGGCCGGTTGCGGAGGGCGCCATAGGCTCCGGCTCCGGCGCCGTAGAGGGCGACGACAAACGCAAGCACCAGAGAGAAATAGCCGATATTGGCTACCATCGCACTCCTCGCCTACATCTTGCCGCGTCCGCCACCGGCAGACGAAGGACGACGGAGATTCCGTCGTCCGCGCCGTCCTTCCCCACCAACCGTTGCCGGGCCAACGACCCGCTACCCCTCTTGGGCGGATTGGAGAGGGATCTCCTCCTCGTAGCGGGTCGGACACTTGAGCAACAGCTCGTCGGCGTAGAACACGCCGTCCTCTCCCAATCGCCCGGTGACAATGGCCTGCGCCTCATCGCGCAACAGATCCGGCCGCGGGCCCACATAGACCACGTCGAGGCGGCGCGCCGCCGGGTTGATGACGGCCTGGTGGAGGGCTTCGGCCAGCCCCCCGGCGGCTTCGATCTCCGCCAGTTCGGCCGGCACGTTGGCGATCGTGAATCGCAGCGTCAACGTCTGCGCGTCGTACTCGATGGTGTCGCCGTCCACGGCGCCGGAGATTTTCAAATCGCGCCCGAGGACCGAATCCCCGCGCAGGGCCAGCTCATCGATCGTCAGGTAGTACTGGGCCGCGGCCTGAGTCGAGGATGCGATCAGGTAGATGATCGCGGCCACGATCAACCCGCCTCCAATGAGGAACTTCGCCCTGGGGGCGACCCCCGCTCTCGCCGCCTGTCCCGTCGACTCAGACATCCACCAACCTCCTCGCCCGGACCATCCAGCGACCAGGAAAGCGGGCCAATTCTATCACCGAACTCCGAAGGGCCTCGGGACAGATGTCCGGGATTCGCCCGCGTAAAGGCACGCTTCGGCACGCGCCTACCATTCTGCAGAAGGGGTATTAGCCCAAGATGAGACTCCACCCAGCGCCCTATGAGAGCCTTGCGGCCGCGGGAGGCCCGGCTTCAGGTGGGAGATCCACTTCTTCTCCGCCGGCCGGGCCCGCGCATCCCGAAAACGTTCCCGCTCGCTCGGATTTCCATGCTCTGCTTCCCCACCACCTGGACCGATCTGACGGAGAGCTTCGTGCGCGCACCTTGGGACATGCAGGCCGACGGCTCACGGCCCCGCCTCAGCGACCCGAACCACCGCGGTGGGACCAACAATCTCTTCGGCGAGGGCAAGCGCGCCTTGGTCGGGCCCAAGCCCGAGTTTTCCAGCCTGGGCTGCCTCTCCGCCTGCCACGCCGGAGGGCCCCGAGAGCAAACCCTTCAGCTTCTCCACCGTCTTGGTCCAGATTGTGACTTTTATCCCTATCGAGTGTGATAGACCCCACTCCACGCCCTATGGGGTGGCGGACACAATAGGAAAGGCAGATGGCCTACATTGAGATGGGGCGAATACCCCAAAAGGCTCGGCGCGGCCGACGATGAGTGGGCCCCGGGCCGATGATGCTTGGCGCGACGGAGTGCATCGCCATGAGCTCTCGACAAATCCCGGCAAGTGTGCGTATCGGCCTCGCGTTTGCCCTGCCCGTGCTGGCGGGCCTCGCTTTGGGGGCTATGCTGGGGGCGGCAGGGCCCGCCGCCGCCGCCCCGTCCCTTGAGCCCCGGCTCCAGGAAGGCGGCTACACCGGCCCGGAGTTCTGCGCCAATTGCCATGAGGACATCCACGGCCAGTGGGCGGTCACTCGACACAGCCAGGCGTTCAGCTCGCCCATCTTCCAGCAGAACTGGGAGCAGCTCGGCAGCGAGTTCACCTGCCTCTCCTGCCACACCACCGGCTTTGATGAAGAGGCCGGCTCGTTCGCCTACCCCGGCGTCACTTGCGAGGCCTGTCACGGCCCCTTCCAGCTCGGACACCCCGAGCAGCCGATGCCGATCACGCCGGATGCCGAGCTGTGCGCAAGCTGCCATGAGACCACGACGGGAGAGTGGCGGGCCAGCCGCCACGGCCAGGTGGGCATCAACTGCCAATCCTGCCACAACCCCCACTCGCAGACTCCCCTCGCCGAAAACATCACCGCCCTGTGCAGCAATTGTCATCAGGACCCGGGCGAGACCTTCACGCACAGCACCCACGCCAACGCGGGCCTCGAATGCAGCAACTGCCACATGTACACCAACCCCGCGACCAACCCGCCCATCGCCGGCCTGGTGGCCACCGGCCACACCTTCTCGGTGGGCTCGGAAGCCTGCATCGGCTGCCACACCGACACGGTTCACACCCGAGACAGCATCCTCGCCCTTTCCGGGGAGGTGAGCGAGCTGTCGCAGATGGACCCCGAGGCCCTCCGCCAGCAGGTCCAGACGCAGGAACAGGAGATCGCCGATCTGGAGGCCCGCTCGACGGTGCGCCTCTACACCGGTCTGGCCCAAGGCGCCATCATCGGCCTGATCACCGGAGGGGTGGCGGCCTGGATTGTCAGCCGACGAATTCAGGTGGTGGTCTCAAACGGAGACGGCGAATGAGCAAGAAGCGAGCCGCCAAGAAGACCAAGGTCACCGTCCGCCTCACGCGGCGTGACTTTCTCGTCATGGCGGGTACGGCCGCCGGCTCCGTGATCGCCGCCCAGGCCCTCACCACCGGGCCCCTCTCTCCCTTCGCGGAACTTCGCCAGGGCCAGCTGACCGGCGAGATCCTGGGCGAAGCCCCCAGCGGCGGCCCTCATTGGGGGATGTCGATCGACCTGGGGCGCTGCATTGGCTGCGAGTATTGCATCCGGGCGTGCAACGCTGTTAACGACGTCAAAGCCGACGCGCCCTGGAATATCGTCGTGCGCGAGCGGACGGAGAACGGCCGGGCCTTCTTCTTCAGCCGGCCTTGCCTCCACTGCCAGCACGCCCCGTGCGTCGAGGTCTGTCCGGTGGAGGCGACCTTCGTCCGACCGGACGGCCTGGTCGTGATGGACTACGACCGCTGCATCGGCTGCCGCTATTGCGAAGTGGCCTGCCCCTACGACGCCCGCCGATTCAATTGGGAAGCCCGCTCCGACGAAAACCCCTACGTCCCCACCTGGGGCATCTCCGAGGTCGAACGTCGACCGCGGGGAGTGGTCGAGAAATGCACCTTCTGCATCCACCGTATCGACTCTGGCCTGGCTCAGGGGCTCACCCCGGGCGTCGATCTCGAGGCCACACCGGCCTGTGTCAATATCTGCCCGGTGGGGGCGCGCGTCTTCGGCGATCTCAACGACTCCGCCAGCCCGGTCTCACACGTCTTGGCCTCCCGCCCCACGTTCCGCCTCCGCCCGGACCTCGGCACCGAGCCCAGCGTGTACTACATCCCGCCCGATGAGGGGACTCAATCATGACGACGCTCACCCTGTCGCGGCGATTCCCCTGGCTCACCCCCGGCTTCCTGGCCTGGATCGCCTTCCTCGCCGTCTTAATCCTCATCGGTCTGGTGGCTGCCGCCGAGGTGCTCCTCAAAGGCCTCGAAGTCACCAACCTGACCGATGCCGTCCCCTGGGGGCTGTGGATTACGATTGACCTCTCGGCCATCGCCCTCGGCGCAGGCGCCTTTACGCTCTCGGCCGTGGTCTACCTCTTCGGCCTCAAGCGCTTCCGGTCAATCGTCCGCTTGGCCGTCTTCATCGGGTTCATCGGCTACACCACCGCCCTCCTCACCCTGGTGATGGATATCGGGCGGCCCGACCGCTTCTGGCACCCCTGGGTGTACTGGAACGTGCACTCGGTGCTGTGGGAAATCACGATGGCCATCACCATCTACACCGCCATCCTGGTGATCGAATTCGCGCCGGTGATCGCGGAATTGCGGTGGTTCGCCCGCTACTCCGTCCCCCGCCGGATCGCCCACAGCATCCACCGCGCCACCCCGGTGATGGCGGTCACCGGGATGCTCATTTCATTGATCCACCAATCGTCGCTGGGGGCCACCTACGGCATCCTCCGCTCGCGCCCGATCTGGTTCAAGCCAAGCATGCCGATCATGTTCGTCATCTCGGCCATCGCCGTGGGCCCGGCTGTGGCGATGGCGGCTTCCTATGTCGTCGAATGGGTTACCGGGCGGCGGGCCGTCCCTCACGACATCCTGAACACTATCGCCCGATTCAGCGGATTTGGCCTTTTGCTTTACGCCTACATCAAGCTCTGGGATCTGGCGGCCGTCAGCTACTATGGGCGCAGCCCGGCCACCAGCCAGGCCCTCTTCCTGCTCAACCAGCAGACGCCCTATGGCTTCGGGTTTTGGGTAGGAGAGATGATCCTGGGTATTGTCATCCCCGTGATCCTCTTCCTCGTCCCCCGCTTCCGCCGTAACCCCTTCAACCTCGTTCTCGGGGCGGGTCTCGCCATGTTGGGCGTCGTCTTCAACCGCTGGAACGTCACCGTCTCCGGGCTGGTGGTGCCCCTGGCCTACTCGCCCGGGACTCTCGTGCAAGCTCAGCCCCAGCCCTACGTCCCCAATCTCGTTGAGTGGGGTGTCGCCATGGGAGTCGTAGGGTATGCGCTCCTGGCCTTCACCCTCGGGGTGCGTTTCCTGCCGCTCTTTAGCGAGCGCCGTAAAGCCGAGCCCAGTTGACAAGAGGCGCCACAGTGGCCCATAATCCCGCGCACACTCCTCGGTGTGGCCGCGCCATCCCTGATGTGCCCTGTGGGGGGGCCGATGGATGAAACGAGCGCCAACCCGCTCATCGTGGTCCTGCTCTTTCTGCTCCGTTGCCTGCTGCCCCTCGTTCTCATGCTGGGGGTCTCCCACCTTCTCCGGCGCTGGGGGTTGATCGGAGAACCGCCAACGCCACCCTCGCCAACCCTCGAGGAGAATGGGCAGGGCAAAGTGAACCCCGGGGAAGGGAGGATCTCAGGATGACCCGGCAGGGATCGCCACCACACCTTGCGGGCCTTTTGCTTGGACTGACGCTTGCCCGCGTGGTCGCGCTGACAGCGGTGAGCGTCGCCCTGGCCAAGCCGTCCTCCGTGCAGCCGTCCGCCCCGATCGCCCAATCCGAGGAAGAGTGCCTCAGCTGCCACGGCGATCCGGAGCTGGCGATGACCCTTCCCAGCGGCGAACGGCTTTCGCTCTACATTGACCCCGCGGTCTTCGAGATCTCGGTTCACACGCCTCTCGGCATTGTCTGCCGCTCGTGCCATAGCGAGATCCTTGGCTACCCCCATCCCGACCTCGACTACGCCACGCACCGTGAGCTCTCTCGGGCCCTCTACCTGGCCTGCCAGCGCTGCCACTCCGATAACTACGACCGCACGCTCGATAGCATGCACGCCCAGGCGGCAGCGGCCGGCAACCTCGAGGCCCCCATCTGCTCCGACTGCCACGCCACCCACGACATCGTCCCCCCCGACCAGCCGCGGGCTCTCGTCTCCCAGACGTGCGGCCAGTGCCACACCCGGATCTTCGAGGCCTACGCCGAAAGCGTCCACGGCACCGCCCTCATTGCCGAGGACAACCCCGATGTCCCGGTCTGCACCGATTGTCACGGCGTCCACAACATCCAGGATCCGCGCACGGCCCTCTTCCGAGTGGAGACGCCCGAGCTGTGCGCGGGCTGCCACGCCGACCCCCAGCTCATGGGACGGTACAACCTGTCGGCCGACGTCTACAGCCTCTACAGTCTCTCCTGGCACGGAGTCGATGTCTCCGTCTACAGGGCGAATTGGCCCACCATCTGGCATGAGAGCGCTGTCTGCACCGATTGCCACGGCGTCCACGATATTCGCCGCACGGGCGACCCGGCCTCCCGCGTCAACGCGGCCAATCTCCTCACCACGTGCCAACGGTGCCATCCCGAGGCCGGCCCCAACTGGACGGGCGCCTGGACGGGCCACAACCGCGTCAGCCTCGATCGCACCCCCTTCGTCTTCTACACACAGGCCTTCTACGATTCCTTCGCCCCCTTCGTCCTGTGGGCTTCGGGGATCTACGTCTTCCTTCAAATCATCCGCGCCACGGTGGCGCGAGTGCGGAGAAGCCTGCGATGAGCGCCGGGAGCCGCTCCACGCCGACGACCCCGGTCGATCAGGTCCGCACCGAGCGAACATTCCCTCGCTTTACCCGCGCCCAGCGCTGGGAGCACGGCCTGCTCATCCTGACCTTCCTCGTCCTCCTGCTCACCGGTCTCGTGCAGAAATATCGCCTCACCGGCTTGAGCCAGCAGATCCTGTCCACACCCGAGCGCCTGGAGCTGATCCAAACCATCCACCGCCTAGCGGCCGTGGTCCTCACCCTCGAGGCCCTCTACCACGTGGGCCAAGGCCTGGCCCTCCTGGCCCGGCGCCGGCTCTCGGGAGCCATCTTCCTGAGCTGGCAGGATATCCGCGACGCGGTCCAGATGCTTCGTTACCTGCTCTTCCTCACCGACCGCCGGCCGCGCTACGGCAAATACAGCTTCGAACAGAAGTACACCTACTGGTTCATGGTCTTCGGCCTGGGGATCATGATCGTCACGGGCTTCATCCTCTGGTTCCCGATCCTCTTCACGCGCGTTTTCCCGGGCGGGATCATCCCGGCGGCCAAGCTGGCCCACAGCACCGAGGCCATTGTCGGGCTCATCTTCGTCGTCATCTGGCACGTCTATCACGTGCACGCCGAACGGCTAAACCTGAGCATCTTCACGGGCCGCCTCAACGAAGATGAGATGCGCACCTACCACGCCCTCGAGTATGAGCGCCTCAGCCAGCAGCCATCGGAAGACCCTGAGCGCGGAGAGGCGGAGTGAGCCCGCGCCTACGCCTGATCGTAGTTCTCACGCTCGGGGCCGGGAGCATCTTCTTCCTCGTCAGTCAGGTTGCCCGGGCCGGCCCGGACGCCCAGGGCACCGGAAACGATGCCTGCCTGGCCTGCCATGGCCAGCCGGGCATGGTCCTCACTCTCGAGAATGGGGAGCAGGTCCCGCTCTCGATCGACCGGGATGCATTTGCCGCCTCCGTCCATGGCGAGCAGGGATTCGCCTGCGTCTTGTGCCACACGGACCTCGGCGACTACCCCCACCCTGCGTTCAGCGCCGCCAGCCGGCGCGATTTCAACCTCCAGCTCTACCAGGCCTGCCGGCCGTGCCACCAGCCGGAATACGAGAGGACGCTCGACAGCGTCCACGAGCGGGCCCGCGCCGCGGGGATGAGCGAAGCGGCCATCTGCACCGACTGTCACGGGGCCCACGACGCCCCGCGCATGACCAATCCCGAGAGCGGGATAATCTTGCCGGAGGCCCGCACGCGGGTCGCCGGCACGTGCGCCCGCTGCCACAGCGCGATCTACGACAAATACCGCGACAGCGTCCACGGCTCCGCCCTCATCGGGGAGGGCAATCCCGACGTCCCCACCTGTATCGACTGCCACGGCGTCCACAACATCGAAGACCCCACGACTGCGGCCTTCCGCCTCCGCTCACCCCTGATCTGCGCCCGCTGCCACACCGATCCCGAGCGGATGGAGCCGTACGGCCTGTCGACTCAGGTCCTCAACACCTATGTCGCCGACTTCCATGGCACCACCGTCACTCTCTTCGAGCGCCTCACCCCCGACGCCGAAACCAATAAGCCGGTCTGCTACGATTGCCACGGGGTCCACGACATTCAGAGCATCCGCGATCCGGAGCAGGGCTTGCTCGTCCGGGAGAACCTGCTGGCGCGCTGCCAGCGCTGCCATCCGGACGCGACGGCCAACTTTCCCGACGCCTGGCTCTCTCACTACATCCCCTCGGCCGACCGGGCGCCTCTCGTCTATACGGTGAACCTGTTCTACAAGATCCTCATCCCCGGCGTGTTAGGTGGGATGGCGCTGGTCGTCGCCCTTGATCTCACTTGGCGCGTGCGATCCCGGCTCAAGCGGAAGGCCGGCGGCACTGAGGGCCCTGCCGCGCCGAGTGCGCCTCCTGCGGGCGAGCCCCCGGCTTCCCCGGCATCCACCCCGACGACGGAACCTCCCTCGGCTCCCGGCCCAATGGCTGCACCTGCCCCCGCCGGCGAGCCCCCGGCTTCCACATCTTCCACCCCGACGATGGACCCTGCCGCAGGCCCCAGCCCGGATGCCGACGCCTCTCCCGCCGAGGAGCAGGAGGAGGGGCATGCCTGAGCCAACCGCGGGCCCGCCGGCGCCCGCACCGCCGCCCGAGCGCGACTACATCCGCTTCGACCTGTCGCAGCGGATCGAACACGTCATCCTCCTGCTCACCTTCACCACCCTGGCCATCACCGGGCTTGCCCAGAAGTTTGCCACGGAGCCGCTCAGTGAGTCGATCATCCGCATCCTGGGAGGGATCGAGCTCACCCGCCGCATCCATCGCCTGGCGGCCATCATTCTCATGGCCGAGTCGATCTACCACATCGTCGCCGTGCTCTACCGGATCATCGTTCGGCGGAGCCGCCTGACGATGTTCCCGGTCTTCGAGGACTTCAGACACCTTCTCCAGGACGTGCTGTTCTATCTTGGAAGGCGCAAGCGCAAGGCCCATCTTGGCCGATTTGGCTACGCGGAGAAGGTGGAATACTTCGCCGTGGTCTGGGGCACGGTGATCATGGCGATCACCGGGTTCATGATGTGGAACCCGATCGCCACCGCCCGTCTGGTCCCCGGGGAATTCATCCCGGCGGCCAAGGCGGCCCATGGCGCCGAAGCCATCCTGGCGGTTCTTGCCATCCTTCTCTGGCACTTCTACAACGTCCACATCCGCCACCTCAATCGCAGCATCTTCACCGGCCGGCTGACCAGAGAGGAAATGCAGCACGAGCATCCGGCCGAGCTGGCGGCCATCGATTCCGGTGGTGCGGACCCGCTGCCCCCGCAAGCCCTCATCCGGCGGCGCCAGCGCGTGTTCTTCCCCATCGCCGCGGTCTTCTCCGCCGCCTTGCTCTTCGCGGTCTACCGCTTCGTTACCTTCGAAGAGACGGCCATCACCACCATTCCCCCGGCCGAGACCGCCCCGATCTTCCTGCCCCAGACTCCCACGCCATTGCCCTCCCCGGCGCCCTTCGCTCTCACGCGGTGGGCCGGCGATATCGAGGATCTTCTCGCCGAACGATGCGGGGCCTGTCACGGCCCCGCCGCGATGGGCGGCCTCGAGCTCTCTTCGTACGCCGCCGCACTGCGTGGAGGCAACCGGGGGCCGGCCGTCGTACCGGGAGATCCAGACGCCAGCATCCTGGTCCAGATCCAGGAGCCTGGTGGTCACCCCGGCCAACTGACGGAAACAGAGATCGCTGGTATTATTGCGTGGATACGGGCAGGCGCCCCTGAGCGCTAGCCTCCATTCTCCAGGAGCCATTCGAATGCAGAGAATCCGGCGAAGCCTTCGCGGCTTCTTCTTTCCTCCAACCGGCTCCCCACGCTGGATTCGAATCCTCCCCTACGCCACGCTGGGTGCCCTCACGCTGGTCGTCCTCATCGCCGGCGTCTACGCATGGGACTACACCAACTCGCCCGCGTTTTGCGGGACGGCCTGCCACACCATGCCGCCCGAATACACGGCCTACCTCCTCTCACCCCACTCCCGCATCGACTGCGTCGAGTGCCACATTGGGCGAGGCTTCATCGCCACCCGCATCACCCGCAAGGCCGGCGACCTCCAGCACATCGTCGCCACCCTCTTCCGCACCTACGAGTTCCCCATCCGGGCCGAGAGCCTGCGCCCCGCTCGCGAGACCTGCGAGCGCTGTCACTCGCCTCAGAAGTTTTCCGACGACAGCCTGCGCACCATCCTTCATTTCGGCGACGACCGCGAGAACACCCCCACCACCACCTACCTCGTGCTCAGGACCGGCGGCGGGAGCCGGCGCGAAGGCCTTGGCCGCGGCATCCATTGGCACATCGAAAACCCTATCCTCTACCTGGCCCTCGACCCGGAGGAGCAGGAGATCCCCTACGTCCGCGTGATGAACGAGGATGGCAGCACCACGGAGTTCGTCGACGTCGAGGCCGATCTGGATGTCGCCGAGATCAACCCCGACGACCTCGAGGAGATGGACTGCATCACCTGTCACAATCGCATCACCCATCTCGTCCTCACCCCCGAGGCCACGGTGGACCAATTGATGGCCCGCCGGATCATCTCCCCGGAGATCCCAGAGATCCGCCGCCGGGCCGTGGCGGCCTACGCCGCCGCCTATGAGAGCAACGACGCCGCCCTTCAGGCCCTGGCCGGACTCGAGACCTACTATCAGCAGGCATACCCCGATTTCTATGACGACCACACGCCGGAGATCCAGGCCGCCGTCGCCGCCCTCCAGCAGGCCTACCAGAACAGCGTCTTTCCCCATCAAAACTCCGACTGGACCACCCACCCGAATAACATCGGCCACGAGGATTCCCCCGGCTGCTTCCGCTGTCACGACGGGAAGCATCTCAACCCCGAGGGCGAGGCCATTCGCCTGGAGTGCAACCTGTGCCATGCCATCCCGGTTGTGGCCGGCCCGCCGGATTTCGTCGCTCAGATCGAGCTCAGCCGCGGCATCGAGCCACAAAGCCACCTGAACGCCAATTGGATCACCTTGCACCGCGACGTCTTCGACGCCACCTGCGCCAACTGCCACACCACGGCCGATCCCGGCGGCGTGAGCAATGCCTCCTTCTGCTCCAACAGCGCCTGTCACGGCAGCGCATGGGAATACGCCGGGTTTGACGCGCCCCGCCTGCGCGAAATCCTCAGCGCACAGCTCCCCACCGCCACCCCGCCGCCGACCGGCGGCCCGCTCACCTTTGAGGCCACGATCGGCCCGCTGCTGACCTCGCGTTGCGGTTCCTGCCATGGCGGCGCGAGCCCGGTCGAGGGTTTTGACCTTACGACCTACTCAGGCGCCCTCGCCGGTGGCTCGGGCGGCCCGGCGGTCATCCCCGGGGATCCGGAGGGAAGCCTGCTGGTGCAGAAGCAGTCCGGCGAGCAGCGCCACTTTGGCCAGCTCACTCCCGAGGAGCTCGATCGCGTCGTCGAGTGGATCGCGGCCGGAGCCCCTGAAGACTAGCTTTCGTGATTCCCCGGCCTCTATCCCTGGACCCCGGCGTGCGCAGGGTGACGGAAGCCCCGTCGTTCCGGCGAAAGCCGGAACCCAGGCAGACGGTGGGGGACGTCAGCCGTGGCAGACATCCACGCCCGGGACATCGAACGGAGAGGCATCATGAGTGAAGACAAAGAGGTCACACGGCGTCAGTTCCTCGGGGCTATCACTTGGGCAATCGGCGGCCTCATCAGCCTGGGCTTCGGAGTGCCGGCCATCGCCTTCTTGCTGGGCCCGGCTCTGCGCCGCGAGGAGGCGCAGACCTGGATCCCGCTCGCCGCCACCAACAAGGTCGAGCTCGGCACCCCCACCCTCTTTCGCGCTCGCATCGAACATCAGACCGGGTGGATCGTCCAGGAGCAGGAGCACTCCATCTACGTTCTCTCCGACAACGGCCGCGATTTCGTGGCCATGTCCAACATCTGCACCCATCTGGGTTGCCGGGTTCGCTGGATCGTCGACCGCGAGCAGTTCTACTGCCCTTGTCACAATGGGGTCTTCGACCGGGAAGGGCGGGTGGTCTCCGGCCCTCCTCCCCGGCCGTTGGACCGCTACGAGACAAAGGTGGAAGACGGTCAGCTCTACGTCCTGGGAGGATGAGATGGCCGTGCGACTGGCAGATTGGCTGGACGAACGCCTGGGGTGGCGCCGGGCCTGGGAGGCGATCTTCCTGCGCAAAGTCCCCAAGGTCAATTGGCTCTACACCCTGGGAAGCGCCACGCTCTTTGTCGCCCTTAATCAGATCATCACCGGGATCCTCCTGACGATCTACTACATCCCCACGCCCGACCAGGCCTACGACAGCGTGCAGTACATCACCGCCCAGGTGCCGGCCGGATGGCTGATCCGCGGCCTGCACCATTGGGGAGCCAGTGCCATGGTGATCCTTACCGTCCTGCACATGCTCCGCGTGATCTTCACGGGATCCTACAAGTTCCCCCGCGAGGTCACCTGGTTCTCCGGCGTGGCCTTGCTGCTGATCGTGGTCGGCTTTAGCTTCACGGGCTATCTCCTGCCCTGGGACCAGAAGGCCTACTGGGCGACGACCGTGGGAACCCGGATCGCCGCAGTCACCCCTCTAATCGGAGAGTGGATCCTGCGCATCCTTCGCGGCGGCGCCGAGATTTCGGCAGTCACACTGGCACGTTTCTTCGGCGTGCATGTGTGGATGCTGCCGGCAGCGCTCCTCGCCTTGATGGGCCTTCACCTCTACCTGGTCGTCCGGATCGGCATCAGCGCCGTTCCCCGCAAGCAGGAGTAGCCGATGAACGAGAAGGAGAAACGGGACTACCTGGAAGAGTACGGGCACGAGAAGCACGAGGGCGAGCCCTTCTTCCCCGATGCCCTGGTGAAGGATGCGCTCGTCTCCCTGGCCGTCTTCCTCGTGCTCGTCGCCCTGGCCTATTTCGTCGGCGCCCCCCTCGAGGCCCGGGCCGACCCTTCGGACACCACCTACACGCCCCGCCCGGAGTGGTACTTCCTTTTCCTTTTCCAGCTGCTCAAGTACTTCCCGGGGAACCTGGAAGTCGTGGGCGTCATCGTGCTCCCCTTCCTCGCCCTCGCGGCCCTCGTCCTATTGCCCTTCCTTGACCGGACTACTAAGCGGCATTTCTTCAATCGCCCTGTTGTCACCGGCGTCGCCTCGTTCCTGATCCTCGCCGTGCTGGGGCTCAGCATTCAATCGGTTCGGGAGGCGCCGCCGCCCGCCGAGGTGGAGCAAGGCGATGAAGTGGCGGCCCTCTACGCTCAGAATTGCGCCTCGTGTCACGGCCCTTCGGTCGCCGTCCCGCCCGGGACCGACCTGCACCGCGTGATTGCCGAGGGAAGGCACGAAGGGATGCCCGCCTGGAGCGGCGATCTCACCAGCGATCAGATCGACGCCCTCGCCGGTTTCATCCTCTCTCCTGGGGGCAGCCGACTCTTCGCCGAGAATTGCGGCGCCTGCCATGATGTGGAGGACCTCGTCGCCGGAGACCCGCTCCAGACCCGGCAGGCGCTCGATGAAGGCCCCCTCTTCCCGGCCCACGCGCAGGCCGAGGTGCCCGACTGGGCTGCGATTATGGCGCCCGAGGATCGGACGACCCTCCTCAATTTCCTGGCCGCCCCCGACGGTCAACGCCTCTTCGCCCTCAACTGCTCGCCGTGCCACGGCCGGGCCATCTCTTTCAGCGGCGATGAAGAGGAGCTCCGCCTCCTCATCACCCAGGGCGGCCTGCACCTGGAGATGCCCCCATGGCGCGAGCGCCTGGGCACCGCCGACCTGGAGACCCTGGCCCAATATGCCGTCAACCCCGCATCGGCCCCGGGAGGTGATGCGCTATTCGGCCGCTACTGCACCGAATGCCACGGCCAGCGAATCCCCAGCGCCGACGGCCTTGCCGAGGCCCAGCAGATCATCTTGTCCGGTGGGGCCCATGTCACAATGCCCGTCTGGGGGGATGTCCTTACGGGAGAGCAGCTGGAGGCGCTTGTTGCCTACACGGTGCAGGCGGCTCGAGGAGCTCCCACCGAGCTAGGCCAGCAGCTCTTCAGCCAGAACTGCGCTTCCTGCCATGGAGATTTCGGTGAGGGCGGCCCCAACCCAGCGCGCGCCGGCGACATCATCGCGCCCATCAGTTCGCGCGAGTACCTGACCACCCGGGACGACGCCACTCTGAGAGCCGTCATCTCCCAGGGCCAGCCCGACTTCGGAATGTCGCCCTTCTCCACCACCAACGGCGGCCCGCTGGACGACGAGGAGATCGACGCCATCGTTGCCTTCCTACGAAGCTGGGAGAGCGACCCACCGGTGGAGACGCCGCCCGAGGTCGCCGGCGCATCCGTCCCCCTCAGCGGACCGCAGATCTTCGCCGACGTCTGCGCCCGCTGCCACGGCCTTGACGGGGAGGGTGGGCTGGGGCCCGCGCTGCGCGGCCCTGCATTCCAGACACGCTACGACGACCAGGGCCTCTTCGAGCTGATCAGCCAGGGTCACGAGGCGACGGCCATGATCGCCTGGGGCGAGATCCTCACCTCCGAGCAGATACAACAGCTGGTGAGGGCCATCCGCGAGTTGGAGACACCTCGCCCGACCGCCCTCCCAGGTGCCCCATCGTTCGCCGCCGATGTGCTTCCGATCCTCCAGGCCCAGTGCGCGGCCTGCCACGGAAGCATGGGCGGTTGGGACGCCTCGAGCTTCGACGCGGTCATGACCACCGGCAATCACGCCCCCGTGGTCATCCCTGGCAATGTCGAGGGCAGCCTGCTGGCTCAGAAGATCCTCGGCACGCACTCTGAAGGACTGATCATGCCTCCGAGCGGGAGAATGGGCGAGGCGGAAATCCAGGTGATCCTAGACTGGATCGCGGAAGGCGCCCCGAGGTGATCTCCCGACGGCAGCACCTCGAGCAACGACCACCAAGGATGTTGGGCCTGTGGTCATAACCAGTGGCCAACCACATCATCCGGAGCAGACGAGGGTGTGAGTGCGCTTGTCACCCCGGCCATGACGTCCTTCACCAACCGCAAGAGCAACGGGCGGGGGAATCCCGGAAGGCATGTGATATCGTATCCCGGCGCGGTGCATCGTTCCGCCACGACGGTGCGCGGCCGGTCCGGGTTGCCGCGGAACCCCAGCACACGTAGCCGCGGGCGGGCCAGAGCGCCGAGATAGCCGTTGCTGGTTGGCATGAGGTCCGGTTGAAGCCCAAACAGCGAACGATCAGTCTCCAGCTCAAAGTCTCCCTGCTCATCCTCGCGCCGATGATCCTGGTCCTCGTCATGTCGAGCTCGATCGGATACGTTCAACAGC
>DATEAV010000238.1:0-7968 GCA_035288185.1 Anaerolineales bacterium
AGATGGGGCAATCCATAGATGGCGAGGAAGCCGAAGCTCTCGGGCGAGTGGAGGTCGAGCGGCAGGCTCCCTAGCCATGACCCCTGGCCGAGCGCAACGAGGGCCCAGCCGAGGCCTCCTCCAGCGGTGGCCAGGATCGTCGCCCACCGCCGCCAAGGGCCCTCGGCGATGAACAGGGCTGCAAAACGGTAGACCGCCCAAACCTCGAGGAAGATCGCTGCGCTCCTGAACGCGTGGAATAGCGCCACCAATTGCTCGCGGATCGCCTCGCCCTGTGCAAGCTTCCCCAACAGAATGTAGGGCAGGAAGGCGATGATGCCTCTCTGATCCGAAGTCGTGTATGGTGTGCGGAAGAGCCATGCCCCTTGCGACGCCGAAAGCATCTTAGCGATGTAGGAGTTGCCATCCTCGACGCCGAAAACAAACCCGCTAAACACCCAGGCTTCGCTCTGCGCGAAATACCCGAGCAGGTAGGGCATGCCCGTCAGGACCACAAGAACGGCCGAATAGAGGAGGCACCAGCGCCGTTCTGCTCTCGTCATCGGCGGATCCACAGAACGGCCAAGCCGATGACAGTGAGAAGAGAGATCGCGATCCCCGCGCCCACACGCCACGGCCGATACTCCAGAACGACGGCATGCCTGCCCTCCGGCAGCTGAACGGCCCTCAGGACGCCATAGGCGCTCTCCAGAGTGCCTCGCTCTCCGTCGATCTCCGCCCTCCAACCCGGGTAGACCACTTCGCTGAAGACGAGCAATCCCGGCCCCTCCGCCTCGACGACGATCCGGTTCGGCGACCATTCCCAGCTTCGCACGGGCGCCCATTCGCCCCGGGGCTCTCCCCCCTCCCTCTGCACCCATGCCCTGTGCAGCACCTGGGGATTGCGGTAGATATGCACACCGTCGACAACGCCCGCGCTCTCCAGCCCCTCGGACACGAGAGGAAAGTCCGAAACGATCAAGCCAACGCTCAGAAGGCCCAAACGACCCAGATCGAGCTGTGGCTCCCACTCGCCTCTCGGCCCTTCCGCGGGAAATGGTGGAAGGGTGACGCTGTAGGCGGGGGAGTTGAACCCGGTAGCCTGCCCCATCGCGGCGACATAGCCGCGCAGCTGGAGTGGGTTCACTCCGTCGGCGAGCTCGAGACCTTGGATCGCAGCTGTCTGCTGCGGGATGCTGTACGAGGGGGAGAAGGAGCGTTCCCCATCGGCGCCGCCGGCGACCTCCTCCGCCACTGCTTCGCGCTCAGAGAGCGCCGCGCCGTCGTCCCGAACTTCCAGGAGGGAGAAGCCCATCCACATCAAGTCCACGACGGCGATGAGGATGAGGCCGGGAGCCAGGAAGCGCCGCGCACGCCAATGGGCAAGGAGCGCCCAGATCCCTGCAACCGCCGCGAGCGCTCCAGCGCCAAGAAGCCCCGGCTGCAAGGTCCCGGCCGATGACGCAACGAGAACGGCGGCCAACGTTGCGAGCGCGAGCCCGAGCGGGCCGAAAAGCTCACGCGGCAGCCGCCGCGCAGCGTGCGACGAGACCAGGCCATCCATACCGTGCGCCGCGAGCATCGCCAGGGCCAGCGCCGCCAGGATCAAGAAGCGCGCCGGCACGCGCAGGAGGCCGGCGCCGGGAACTATGGCCTCGAAAGCCGCATAGGCCGGGGTCTGGTCTCCGAGTGCCAGGGCCCATGCAATGGCAGCGATCAGCAACCAGAATCGCATGCTCCGGCGCCAGGCGAAGAGAGCGCCGGCCGCGAGCCCAAGCGTCACGATCCCAGTGTAGGTGAGCCACTCGGGCCAGCCTCCAGGCTCGGGAACAAACACACCTACGAGCCGCAAAGCCGGCAACTGCATCGCCATGCGGTCGGCGTCCGTCAGTAACGCTCGTGTTGAGAGGGATGCGAATTCAGCGAGCGGCAGGGCCAGGGCGGCGGCGATGCCGGCGGCGAAGACGGCGGCCGCCCCCGCCGCGCCCGCCGCTCGCGCCGTCTCCCGCCTGGCAGGAAGCCGGTCCCGCAAGAGACCCCAGATCGCGTAGAGGCCTGCCGCAAGTCCGGAGGGGATCAGCCACCTGGGATCTGCGAGGAAGGCGAGCCCCCACGCGGCCCCCGCCGCCGCCGATCGTTGGATCCACCCGCGACTGCCCTCACGGGCTGCGGTTGCCGCCTCTCCGGCCAGGAGAAGGATCCAAGGCGTCCACGCGATCGCAGCCACGAAGGTGAGGTGTCCCAGCCCGATGTGACCGATGAGCTTCGGGGTGCCGGCGAAGAGCAGGCCCGCCGTGAGCCGTCCGGCCCGTCCAATACCTTCCCTTCCCGCGAGCCAAGATGCGCCCCACCCCGCCCAGGCGAGGTGAAGAAGGAAGATCAAGTTGAATCCCAGGCCTGCCGGGAGCAGGATCCCCAGCCAGAATGGCGGGTAGAAAAGCCCCGCCAGGGGGTCGGCAGCGAATGGAGCCCCGCTGAGGATCGTCGGGTTCCACAGTGGGACCTCCCCCCAAGTGCGAAGTGACTGCCGCACGAGCTCGGCGTTCGGAAAGTGGGAGACCAAGAGATCGGTGAAGGCGGCCGGTCTCCAGAAAGCGAACCCCGCCGGATCGCGCCAGAGCGGCGCGAGCCAAAGCAAGGCAGCGAGCAGAAAGACGAGCGGGACGAGCAACCCGCGCCCGATCCGCTTCCTCACGGGCCCCTCACCCTGTAGATCACGACGTCCCCCGCTTGGTACGCACGCTCGAGTCCCTCGAGCCATCCCGGGCTTCCGAGGGCGCGCTCATGGGGGCCGTAGAACACATACGACACGTCTAGAGCATCGAGGAGTGCGAGCGCCTCCGTGATGGGCATCGTCCCGCCGTAGAGCCGCTCCACGAGGTCGAGGTTGGCCTGTGCGTCGGGAGTCTCGAATGGGTGTCCGTAGAGCACTCGAACGTCGCCAAAGGCTGGAAGGCGGTTGCCCGTCATCGGGCCCGCGAGAACGAGGGCCCCCGGCGGGAGATTGTCCCCGGCCCATTCATAAGCCGCGGCCTCGCCGTCCATCATCACCAGTTCGGGGGACCCTCGCGCCACACCGCCGAGGCCGGCGCCGACCACGAGGAGGGTTGAAGGAAGGGAGAGGATGATCACGCCCGCGAGCGCCGCCCGCCGGGCCGGGGCGCGCGTGCTGAGCGATTGCAGGCCGAGCGCGGCGAGCGCGGCGAGCGGGAAGAAGAGGCCCAGCGAAAGCCTCCGCTGCAGTCCGAAGGGCGCGTAGAGGAGGAGGGCGTTCACGATCACCCACGTCAGGAAGAGCCTCCCGCCGGCCGAATCCTGCGGCCTGGCCCACGCCGCACCTAGAACTGCAAGGAGCAGAATCAGGCCATAGCCGATGGCAAACTCATACGGCGGCGGCGACGGCGTCTGATTTTGGGCCGTCCAGCCCGCGAGGGCGGGATGGGCTCGCGAGAGCCAGAAATCGTATACAAGCCAAGGCGCGGAGCCGAGGACCACCCCAGCGAACGGCGCCACGCGGCTCCGAATCGGCTCGCCTCGGAAGTGCTCCCATGCAAGCCAAAGCATGAGTACGGCAACGAGGCTGACCGCGACGAAAGGCAGCACGATTCCGATCACCGCTCCGGATGCCAGCCCCAGGCCAAACCGAACGGCCGGTCGTTCCTCTCCTCCGCCCATGACGGCGACGGCGGCAGTGAGGAGCGCCGCGACGGCAAGTGGGAAGTGGGCGTTGGCGTAGGCGCTCAGGATCGGGATGACCTCGGGCATCCACAGGTCGGGCGTGACCAGGCCGATGGGGATCGCAAGCCAACCAAGCCCCGAAGCAAGCAGCGTGATCAGAAATGCGGGCCAGAAAGGCCCCTGGGGGCCGAGGGCGCGGCGCAGAAAAACGAACGCGGCCAGATACATCCCGACGGCCCCGGCGAACCGCGCCAGCCCGTAGGCCGCGGTTAGAGGCAGGCTCAACACGGTTGCCAGGTGACCCAGCGCGAGGTAGTAGACGTAGATGAAGGCCCCTGGGCCGGGGTCGGCCGCGTAGGGCAGCCGAAACAGCCATGAGCCATCGGCACCCTGGCGCATCTTCGCCAGGTAGGAGAAACCGTCGATCGGGTTGATGAGGAAACCGGCGAAGACCGTCCCCTCGCTCGCCAACCTCGCGGCGACGAGATAGGGAAGCTGCGCCGCGGCGGCTACGGCCAAGCTGAGGAAGAGTGCTGACAGAAGCGGACGGCGGCCACCCACGGGCGAAGATTATAGAGCCGATGACGAGGCTGGGGCCAATGTCGCCTTGCCAGGTGGGTGCCGCCTCCCTATAATCTCGGTCATGAGCCGCGCCTCGAGCCTCTATCGGCTCCAAACTCTCGATACCGGACTCGAGCGGCAAAGGGCCTCGCTCCGGGAGATCGAGTTAGTGCTTTCCGATTCCGGCGCCACCGAGCGATCCCGGCAATCCGTGGCGGACGCCGAAACACGCCTCCAAGGCGCCCGCAGCGGGGTACATGCCGCGGAAGGCACTCAGGCGGCCCACCGAGCCAAGATCGAGGAGACCGAACAAGCCCTCTACGGCGGCGCCGTCCGCAATCCCAAAGAGCTGCAAGACCTTCAGAACGAGCTCGAGGCCCTCCAGCGCTACCGCCCCACCCTGGAAGACCGCCTCCTGGAGGCGATGCTCGGGCTCGAAGAGGCGGAGATTCAGCGCGATGCCGCCCGGCAAGAGCTGGCACGGGTGCAGGAACTCGAGGCCACCCGCAACGATTCCTTGGCGCTCAAACGCGAGGGGGCGCGGGCCGAGATCGAGCGCTTTGAGAGCGAGCGCGAGGCCGCGCTTGGCGACGTCCCACCTTCCGACCTGAAGTTCTATCAGCAGCTCCGAGCGAGCCGCGGCGGGGTAGCCGTGGCGCTGCTCGAAGAGGACTCCTGCGGGGCCTGCGGCCTGCTCCAATCGCACTCGATACGCCAGGCGATCCGCATGGCAGCGGACTTGCACCTCTGCAAGCAGTGCGGCCGAATCCTGTATGCGGGGTGAGCGCTAATGCCTAATTGGCTGAGAGGGTTCTTCGGTTTCGAGTTCGACCTCCCCGAGTTCTTTTTCGGCCTGGCGGTCGGGGCGGCCCTCTCCTATTTCATCGTCCGCCTCTTGCCACCTCTGCTGCAGGCCTCCGGCTGGCTGAAGACCGTCTGGGATAAGCTCGGCGAGAGCCTCTCCGCCGGAGCGACCGACCGCTTCCGCCTGGACGTCTTCAACCGGGCCCAGACACTGCACCTGGCGCGAGCCATCTTCACCCTCGACGAGGTCCTCATCCCGCCCCGTCTTCTCGTCCCTCCCCAACCGACCAATCCGCAAGCGAGCGAGCCGGTTCCGGAGGAGTTGCTCGGCATCGTCCCCGGCCTGCCCGACCTGAGCCAGATCACCGGGAGATTCCGCGCGCCTTCCATCCCTCTTTTCGACGCGCTGAACGCAGGCGGCCATCTCCTGCTCACCGGCGAGCCCGGGAGCGGCAAGACGATCGCCCTTGCCTACCTGGCCTCGCGCTGCGCCCGCCGCCACAGCGATGCCGGCGCCGCCGCCGATCTCATGCCTGTCCTGGTCCACGCCGCCGATATACGCCTCGAGAAGCAGGAGGGGAAAGATCCTCTCGACCCGTTGATTGCCGCGGCGCAGCGCACGGCCTCGGCTGCCGTGGCATCGAGGATTCCCTCCTTTCTCCGTCTTCAGTTCCGCCAGCAGCACGCCTTGCTCCTGCTCGACGGCCTGGACGAGCTCACGCAAGAGGAGATCCTTCCCTTCAGCCCATGGCTTCGGAGGCTGCAGGAGGCCTATCCCGGCAACCGCATCGTCGCCGCCGGGCCAACGACCGGGTATGACGGGCTGGCCCGCGCCGGCCTCTCCCCGGCGACCATGGCCCCCTGGGGCGCCCATGAAGTGCGGCTCTTCCTCTCCCGCTGGAGCGATTCCTGGAGCGAGCACATCCAGCCGGGCCTTCCCAAGAGCAAGCTTGGAGACCTGGATCCGCTGCTCCTCACCGGCTGGATCATCAGCAGCAGCCGCGGCCTCACTCCGATGGATCTCACGCTGCGCGTATGGGCGGCCTTCGGCGGCGATTCCCGCGGTCGCTCGCCCATCGATGGCCTCGAGTCGTACGTGGCGCGATTCCTCTCTCCCGATGAGCGCCCGGTGGCCGAGGCAGCCGCCCTCAACTGGCTCAACGAGCGCAGGGGAGCCGCGTCCGAGCGCAACCTCCCGCGGGGAACGCCCGGCGGGGATTTCGTAGAAGCCGGGATCCTCGTCCGACGCGCGGATAGCCGCCTCTCGTTCTTCCATCCGGTCGTCGGCGCCTACCTCGCCGCCCGCGCCCTCGTCCGCGCTGGCCTCACCGAGGCCGTCGCCCGCCCCGGCTGGATGCCGGCCGAGACCGCTCTCTGCTTCTTCGCTGCCTGGGGAGACCTGGGCCCGCTCGTCCACAGCCACCTGCAGAAGGTTGGAGATCCTCTCGAATCCGGCGTCTTCATTTGCGCGCCCTGGCTGCGCGAGGCGCCCTCCAAGGCTCCCTGGAAGGCGCAATTGATGCGCGCCGTGGGGACGCTCGTCCAGGATCACCGGCGAGCCCATGGCCTGAGACTGCGCGCGCTTCAGGCCCTGGCTGCGGCCTCCGACTCCGGCGCGGCCTTGCTCTTCCGCAGGTTGATGGGATCGGAGCACGCCAGCAGCCGGATCATCGGCGCCCTGGGCATCGGGCTGGTGAGGGACGAGGAGTCGGTCGACGTGCTGGTCAAGCAGATGGCCGAAGACCGCAGCCTCGAAGCTCGCCAGGCGGCGTGCCTGGGGCTGGCGGCGGTCGGAGCCGATATCGCGCTCGAGTCGCTCGGCCGCGCCCTGCTTGGCGCCGAGGAGGCCGTGCGTCTGGCCGCGGCCGAAGCGTTGGCCTGCCACCCGGACGAGGGCTACAGCATGCTCAAAGAGGCCGCCGCCCTCGACAATCTGCTCACGCGCCGCGCGGCCGTTTTCGGCCTCGCCCGCGTTCCCGAACCATGGGTGGTTGAGATCCTCGAGAAAGTTCAGACCGACGATAAGCAATGGGTGGTGAGGGGCGCGGCCGCCGAGGCTTTCGACCGCCGCCGCAAGACGCCGTGGCGAATCCCCCCGCCTGTGGAAGAGCCGTCCAACCTGCCGTGGCTCGTGGCCTACGCCGCCCGCGAAGGCTCGGGCGTCGCCCCGGGGAAGGCCGCCCTCGAAATCCTACGCCGCGCCCTGGCCACCGGCACGCCGGAGGAAAAGGTCGCCGCCATCGAGACCCTCGCCTGGCTCGACAGCTCCGAATTCGCCATGGATCTCTATCAGGCGCTTGGCTCCACCAACCCCAAGCTGCGGGACACCGCGTTTGAAACCCTCTGGCGTCAGGCCGCGGCGGGCGTCG
Source organism: Anaerolineales bacterium (assembly GCA_035288185.1). GTDB lineage: Bacteria > Chloroflexota > Anaerolineae > Anaerolineales > E44-bin32 > DATEAV01. Next base: position 7,392 of record DATEAV010000238.1, read on the forward strand.
CCCTCCCCTCGACCGAACAATTCGGCACGCGCTGACTCAAGGCTGCCACTCCGCTTTGACTTTCAAACGCTGCGGGCCGACGGCCCGCAGCGGGATTCCAGACCCGCGCATCCACGTTCAATACCATGGTGGTCTTCCACGGCACAGCCACCCTTCCTCCGGGACCCGCGCACCCCGCGCGCGAAACCACCAGGCTCCGGAGCCTTCGAGGCTCCGGAGCCTGCATACGATACCGCCTCGGCGCAGGGCCAGACAGCAGCCTGCGAACCGAACGCGGCAGGGGCGGGTCCCCGAAGGCCGGGTGATCTTCCCGGCGAGACCCGCCCCTACGATGTCCTGGGCGAAGGATTTCCCTCAGGCGCCTGAGCCCTCCCCCGACGAATGCGCCGCCATCCAGGCCTTGATGCGCTCTTCCACTTCCTGGCTGCTCAGATCAAGAATCGACACGATCTTGTCGAGCCCCTTCTGCCCGGCGACGATCTCGATCCGGTTCTTGCGCACGCCAAGAGCCATCGCCAGGAAGGTCACCAGCGCCAGATTGGCTTTGCCCTCCACGGGCGGAGCGCTGATCCGCACC
>DATEAV010000239.1:0-9147 GCA_035288185.1 Anaerolineales bacterium
CCAATTCCGGCCGGTTGACTCGCCCTGCCGGTGAATGTACACTACCGTACAAGGCGATCGATCAGGAGGCGAACCCCCATGTCCCCCGCGTCTTTCCGCTTGGTCGTGCGCACAGGTCCAAACCCAGGAATGACCTTTGACATCATCAAGGACGTGACGGTCTTGGGGCGCGATGTCAGCAACGACATCGTCATCGGCGACTCAGAGATCTCACGTCAGCATTCCCGCATCTCCAGAACCCCGGGCGGCTACGTCCTGGAAGACCTGGGCTCGACCAACGGCACATACGTCGACGGCGAGCGCCTGGCAGCCCCGCGGGTGCTCAGCCCCGACGACTTGATCGGGCTGGGCGAGAACGTCTCCCTGGTCTTCAGCGCCACCTCCCCGGAGGCCGCAGCCACAGTGATGAGCCCGGCCGCACGCGCCGCGGCCGGGCCTCGCCCGCCCTATCCGCCTTTTCCTCCCGGGCCGGCGACGCCTGCCTCCATTCCCGAGGCGATGCCGGAGGCGCCAAAGAAGAAATCACGCCTCTGGTTCTTCGCCGGATGCGGCTGCCTGGTGGTGATTCTCCTTGTTGTCGCGATCTTGGCCTTCATCCCTTGCGAATGGTGGCTCACCCTCACCAACCTCTTCGGATTCAATCTGGTCTGCGCTCCGTAGGCCCGGGTCGCCCGCCGCGGAACGCGCCACGGGGCGGCCTTCGGCCGCCCCGGTTTGATTCGCCGCCGAGAGCTGATCAGTCGCCGCCGGCCTCCTCGAGCAGACGGCAGGTCTCCAGATTGATGGGCTGAGTCCCGCGGAACCGGCACTCAAAGGCCGCCCCGTTCGCCCCGCGGCCCCGGAGAAAGGCCACCCGTCCCAGCCGCCCGACGACCTCCGTCTGCGGCTGCGGCCCGATTTCCTCGTCATGGGTTTCCAGCCACGCCCGGGCTTCGGGGCTTAGGCCGACATTGCACTCATCCGCCGGGTCGGCCGGAAGCCGAAGCAGGCAGGAGAACGCCTGCCAGTAGGCTCTCTCGCCTCCGGTGCAATACGCCACCCCACCCCCGACGACAGTGCAGCGGATCCAGTTCTGGCCGAGATCGATGTCGGTTGTCACGGTCGATAACGATCCTGCGTCGTAGGCGCTGAGCATCACGCCCTGCGGCGGCGAGAGCATCTCCCTCACCGACCGCAGCGCGTTCACGTGCATCTGCGTCGCCAATTCACGCTCGATCGGACGGTCACCGGTCGCGAGGACGAAGCGGATCACCCGCACGACCTCCGCTTGCGGGGTGCGCAGAGGGGCGTTCACCAGCCCATCGACGGTGAGGCCGGCCATCACCAGCAGGGCCACGGGCATCACCAGGGCAAGCCCGCGGCTCAACCGGGAGTAGGCGGCATGCATCATGTCGAGCGTCGCAAGCTGGTAGGCGCCTGCCAGGCCGAGGAGGGCGGTGATGACGATCGTGGCAAATCCCCCGCGCACCCTGGCGCCAATGACAAAAGGATAGGCGTTCAATCCCGCGAAACGAGGGTCGAGCCATCCCCCCCAGAGCGAGAAGCCCTCATAGGGGAGATGGGCGGCGATCCAGCCAAAGGCGATGGCCGCCAGCGCCCAGGCCGCCAGGCCCAGCTGGCTGCGATCGGAGGCACTCACCAGCCCTCCAGCCAGCGCGCCGATGAGCACGCATCCCAGGCCGCCGATGAGCAGTTTGACCCAGGCCATATCGGCGGCGACCCCTGCCAGGATGATTGCATCGCGCCCCCAGGCAGCCAGAGCAAAGACTAAGCCGGCGCCGGCGCCGTAGATCAACCCCTCCCGGGCGCGAGGCGCGCGCAAGGCAATGCGTGTGTCTGGGCTAACCATTTGGGTCCTCTGTCAGGGGTGCAGGCGGTGACGCGCCTGGGCGTGTTAGCGTCTCAGTCAATGGTGTGAATTCCCGTGTGCTTCCTCAGCCGCAGTGAGTCGCAGGTTCGCCTCTCCGCCCGGTGCGGTACTTCCAGGGCGTCCCTTCCCCGGTGCGGCATCCGGAGGAGGTGGACATGGCGATCTTCCGCGAGAACACCGAAGACATCTACGCCGGCTTGGAGTTCACATCCGGCAGCGCCGGGCTGCAGCAGTCGTTGGGCTGGCTGCAGAAGAACCTGCCCGATGACTACGCCAAAATCCGCTTCCCCGAGACCTCCGGAGCATAGGCAAAACTTAGATCATGTATTGACAGCATGCTGGCGAAGGGAGCAGCCTGAGCAGGGTCGGGAGTATGAGCTGCGAGGCGGGAGGTGCCAGGGGTTCTTCCCGGCGCGTGTTGCCCTGGTCCTCTATTCGATTCCCCGTTGAGACGCCGGGGCACACTGGTGAGGGGTCGGAATATGGCCGGAGCCACTGGATGACCCTAGGGCTCCAGGGTGAAGGTGGCGACATTCGAACTCACCTCTCCTTTCCAGGCAGTTCCAAAGGTCGGGTCTTCCTGGTTCTGATAGATGGCCTGGATGGAGTAAACCCCGGGAGTCTGGATGGCGTACAGCCCACTGATTTGGCTGTAGACGCGCTCGACGGAGTCTCCATGGGCCAGAACCATGAAATCACCGTCCGCGGGGAAACCAACGTCGATTCTCGCTTGGGTGGTGACCCGGGTGCCAGTGGGGCTGACGATCGCGAACGTGACATCCCGAAAAGGAGTGGGAGCGTCGAGGCGGTTGTGCGCCATCCTGGTATTGACCAGCAACTCATCAGAGCCGGTGTTTGTGAGCAGCAGCGTGACAGTGATGGGCTCACCCTGGAGATAGCGGTCCCGATCCGTCGTCAGGGTCAGCTGGATGGGCTGTTCACCGGCTCCCGACGTTGGTGTCACGGCCCCGTTGCAGCTGGCGAGCAACATTGAGAAGAGCAGGAGAACGAATACGGCCGGAATGTCTTTGGACCGCAGCATGCTCCAAATCCCTGGGCGTTGTCCGAAGTAGTCTACCACTCCTCTCTCTGCCGGGTTCAACCGGCCTTCATCCTCTGGCCTCGCCGCCTTCACACTCCCTCCTCCGCCCGGACACGGTTTCTCCACGTGTCTGCCCCACATCGCTCTTGACGGATTGTCTAGTGCGTCATATATTCAACATCCTTCAACTATTCCTGAAGAGGTCGGAAAATGGCGATCAGGACGCAGGACCCGGCGGCCGATGCTCTGCGAGAGTGGACTGATGTCTTCATGCGGCATTCAACCCGCGACATTCAGTCCGTCGCCCGCGAGAGCGGCCTCAGTCTCTCCCAGGTCCACAGCCTTTTCCGGCTCCACTTCCGCTCGGCTTGCCCGGTCACCGACCTGGGCGAGAGCCTGGATCTCACCAAGGCAGCCGCAAGCCGCCTGGCACAACGCCTGGTCGAGATGAGGCTCCTGCAACGGGTGGAGGATCCGGCCGATCGCCGCGTGCGTCTGCTCCGCCTCTCGCCGGAAGGCCAGCGTCTGGTTCGAAGGATGCTGGATGCTCGCCACGAATGGCTCCGCCGGCTCACGGGCGCGCTCACCCAGGAACAACAGGCCGAGGTCGTCCGGGCCCTGGGCTACCTGGTGCGCTCCGCCCGAGCCGCCGAGCCTGCCGGCCCACCCCATCCCGAGGAAACGCGCCTCGCTCGCTGATCCGGCGGGGCTTCCTGGGACGCGAGGAAACCAGCCACGAGGCAAAGGTTGCAAGCATTAGCCTATGACAACGACGACACTCCGACTCGGCGCGGCAGGCTGGTCCACCAGTGCAGAACCCCCGGACCAACGGCGGGGCGCCGGCGACCGATGAGATCCCGAATGGTGAGGCACGAATGACTCTGAGACGCGGGAACGCTCCTGGACATCCGAGGATCCCGGGGGGCCTGGCACGCGCCATCCGCTATCTGGGACGCTACCGGCGAATCGCCCTGGCCGCGTATGGGGCCCTCTTCCTGGCCACCGGCGCGCAGCTCATGGTTCCCCAGCTCGTGCAGAACATCATCGACGCCGTGACCCGCGGGCTGATTGCCACCCGGGTCCTCGAGCTTCCGGCGTCTATTCAGGCGCTGGCTGCAGAAAGGCTCGGCCTCTCTCTCGATGGGCTGACGGCCGACCGCAATGGCGCCGAAAGCGCTCTGCTCTGGGCCGGGATCCTGATCGTCGTCTTCGCCATCCTGCGCGGCCTTTTTGCCTTCAGCCAGGCGTACATGGGCGAACGTTTGTCACAAAGCCTCGCCTTCGACCTGCGCAACGATCTTTTTGCCAAGATCCAGCGGCTCTCCTTCAGCTACCACGATCGCAACCGCACGGGGCAGCTCATGGTCCGCGCCACGGACGATGTCGAGAAGGTCCGCCTCTTCATCGGCCAGGGTTTGCTGATGGCCGTCCAGGCGTTGGTCTTGCTGACGGGCACGCTGACCTTGCTTCTCTTCACCAACGCCCGGCTGATGCTCGTCGCGCTCCCCATCCTTCCCGCCGCCCTGGCCCTCTTCATCGTCTTCGGCCGGGTGGCCCAGCCGCTGTTCGAGAAGGTCCAGCGTTTCCTCTCCAGCATGAACACGATCCTGCAGGAGAACGTGGCCGGGATCAAGGTGGTCAAGGCGTTCTCTCGAGAGGCCGAGCAGTCGTCGCGGTTCTCCGAGGCGGCCGACAGGCTGATGCAGCAGCAGTTGTTCGTGGCGCGCATCTTCTCGTTCCTGTTCCCCTTTGTCTTCCTGGTCGCCAACCTGGGACAGGCCCTCGTGCTCAACGCCGGGGGCCGCCAGATCATCCAGGGCACCCTGACGCTGGGCGAATGGCAGAAGTTCAGCCTCTACCTGGTCTACGTCTTCATCCCCATGGGCATGCTGGGGATGATCATCTCGCAGATGTCGCAGGCGGCAGCCTCGGCGCGGCGTGTGTTTGAGATCCTAGACGCCAAGATCGACGTCGGCAATCGGCCGGGGGCCATCGCCCTGCCGCCCATCCGAGGTCGGCTCCGCTTTGAGAACGTCGGCTTCCGCTACTTCGACAGCGGAGAGGCCGTCCTCAGCCAGGTGGATTTCGAGGCCCTTCCCGACCAGACGGTCGCCCTGCTCGGCGCCACAGGCTCGGGGAAGAGCTCGATCATCAGCCTGATCCCGCGCTTCTACGACGCCACCGAAGGGCGCATCCTCATCGACGGTCACGACGTTCGCGATGTGACGCTCGAATCGCTCCGCTCTCAAATCGGCATTGTGCTGCAGGACACCACCCTCTTCTCGGGAACGATCCGGGAAAACATCGCCTTCGGGCGGCCGGAAGCCACCCAGGAGGAGATCGTCGCCGCCGCCCGGGCGGCGGCGGCCCACGAGTTCATCCTGAGCTTCCCCGACGGCTACGAGACGCCGGTCAGCGAGCGCGGCTCGACTCTCTCCGGCGGCCAAAAGCAGCGCGTGGCGATCGCCCGCGCCCTGTTGATGGACCCGCGCATCCTGATCCTCGACGACTCCACCTCGAGCGTGGATCTGGCCACCGAGGCCGAGATCCAGGAGGCCTTGCGCCGCCTCATGCGCGGCCGGACGAGCTTCGTCATCGCCCAACGCATCAGCACGGTGCTGAACGCGGATCAGATCCTGGTGCTCGACCGGGGACGGATCGCCGCCCACGGGCGCCACGCGGACCTGCTCGAGAGCAGCGAGATCTACGCCGGTATCTACAGCTCACAACTACTGGACGACGCCAAGCCCGAGCTGGCGTCGATGGAGGCCTAAGATGTTCGCCGGTGGCCCGCATCTTCGAGGCGCGCTGGAACGGGAAACGAGCAGGCCCAAGAGCGTCGGCGCCACGCTCGCCCGTTTCGGAACCTATTTCAAGCCCTACTGGCCCCAGCTTCTGCTCGTCGTCGCCTTCATGCTCGCCGGCACCTGGGCCCAGGTGACGACGCCCGACCTGATTGGCCAGATCGTCGACTGCTACCTGACGCCGGCCGTCACGTCGCAGTTTTCCGGTGGCCCAAGTCTTCCGGGGCTGCCTTCCTCGGCGGAGGCGACCCAGACCAGTAACTGCCGCTTCCCCGAGGCGCTTCAGCTCACCACCAACGCCGAGCGGATGGCCGGAATGGGCCGGATGATCCTGCTCGTCGTCGGCCTATACGTCCTCGGCGCCATCACCGGCGGGCTGCAGTTCTACTTGATGACACACTCAGGCCAGCACGTGCTCAAGCGTCTGCGCGTGGCGGTCTTCGACCACATCTTGCGCCTATCGATCGGCTACCACGTGGAGCACGAGGCCGGCGACACCATGAGCCGCATCACCAACGACGCCGACACCATCCAGCAGGCGGTGAGCTTCGCCCTGGTGCAGGTGCTCAGCGGGGGACTCTTGATCGTCTGGATCGCCTACAACATGTTCACCCGCAGCGTGCCGTATGCCCTGGTGGCCATGTCGGTGTTGCCGCTGATGGTCCTGGCCACGACCTACTTCTCCAACCAGGCGCGGCGGGCCTTCCGCCGCACCCGCAAGTCCATCGGATCGGTGAACGCCGATCTGCAGGAAAGCATCGCCGGCGTGCGCGAGGTGCAGGCCTTCAGCCGCGAAGCGGAGCACATCGAGGCGTTTCGCGAGGTGAACGCCGCCAACCGCGACGCCAACATCCGCGCCGTCGCCTACACCTCGGCCCTCGCCCCCACGCTGGAGGCCTTCGGGTATGTCGCCCTGATGCTGGTGACCGCGGTGGGCGGCCTGGCCATCCTGCGCGGCCAGGATTTCTTTGGCACCACCATCTCCTTCGGCCTGATGGTGACCTTCCTCGGCTACGTCCAGCGATTCAACCAGCCCATCCAGCAGATTTCCGTGATGTGGACCAACATCCAGAGCGCCATCGCCGGAGGCGAGCGGATCTTCGGATTGATCGACACCGTGCCCGACATCCAGGACCAGCCGCACGCGTTTCCCATGCCGCCCATTCGGGGCGCGGTGGAATTCAAGGATGTCTGGGCGGAATACAAGCCCGGTGAGCCGGTGCTCAAGGGAGTGAGCCTGTCGGCCGAGCCCGGACAGATGATCGCCATCGCCGGCCCAACCGGGGCCGGCAAGACGACGATCGCCAACCTGATCCCGCGCTTCTACGACGTCAGCCGCGGCCAGGTTCTGATCGACGGACATGATATCCGCGAGGTGACCTCGGCGAGCCTGCGGGGCCAGATCGGCATGGTGCTGCAGGACACGTTCCTCTTCAACGACACCATCCTGGAAAACATCCGCTTCGGGCGCCCCGGGGCCACGGACGACGAGGTGATCGCCGCCGCCAGGCTGGCCCGGGCCGACAGCTTCATCGAGCGGATGCCGGAAAGCTTCAAGACGGTCTTGGGCGAACGGGGCGCGGGCCTCAGCCAGGGCCAGCGCCAACTGCTCTCGATTGCACGGGCGGCGCTGGCCGACCCGCGCATTCTGATCCTGGATGAGGCCACATCCAGCGTCGACACTCGCACCGAGCGCCTGATCCAGGCTGCGCTCGAAAAGCTCCTCGCCGGGCGAACCAGCTTTGTGATCGCCCACCGTCTGAGCACGATCCGGCACGCCGATCAGGTGCTGGTGATCGACGAAGGCAAGATCGTCGAGCGCGGCAAACACGAGGAGCTCCTGGCCCAGGGAGGGTTCTACCACGACCTATACATGAGCCAGTTCCGCCGTCAGGAGAGCAGCCTGGCTCCCGGCGGCGACGGGCGGGGCACCATGGAGCCTTCCCCCGCGGGGTAAGGATCCAAAGCTCCCGGAGCCTCACAGGCTCCGGGAGCTTCCTCGGGGAAACCCGCTGCCCTCGCATCTCCCACGATCCGGATAGGGGCGTTCAACTGAGCGCCCCTGCCTTGTTGGGCGACCCTCCCTTCACCACATCTTCCAAGTGACCGAGCAGAGCGCGCAGGGGCGCATCGGCCGTGAGCAGCGCCCCCCTCTTCTGCGCCTGGCTGCGAAGTCGGTCACGCACCTCAGGCTCGGCGAGCACGGTAATGCAGGCGGCCCCGAGCAGCCGTGCATCCTGGCCCTTCACCAGATACCCGGCCGGGCCCACCACCTCGGCCGCCCCGGGGTTTTCAGCTCCTACGATTGCCATCCCGCTGGCCAGAGCGCGCCGCACGGCCTCCCCGGTACACCCCCACCCGGCGAACAGGAACGCCTCGGCCCCCCGGTAGATCGCCGGAAGATCTTCGGCTCTCACCTCCTCTGCAACCCGAACGGAGCCCGCAAGACCCAGTTTTCCCGCACGTCGGCTCACCGCCGACGCCTGAGCCCCCTTGGTCCCGAGCACGATCAGCGTAACGGTGTCTCCCATCGTCGAGTTCACCCACGTCCAGGCGGCGAGGAGGAGGCCGATCTCCCCAGGCCCCGCGCTATCCGCGAGCACATATGTCTCCGGTAGGTCGTAGCGCCCGCGTGCCTCGCGATCCTGGCGCCGCTCGGCGGGCGCAAATGCCCGGGGCGCCATCGGCGGGATTCGCCTCAGGCTCCGATTGGCTTCGCCCGTCGTGCCGCCGGGGCCGCTGAAGATCCTGGCTGCGGCCCCGGCAAGCCCGCCGAATCCCAAGCCGGCGCGCAAACGGCCAATCGGCCCTCGGGCCATACCCTGCTGCGCCTCGCAGCCTTGCCAGATTGCCACCGGCAGCGGGGAGGCCAGGGGCGCGGCGGCGTAGGGGAAATAGAGAAGGTCCGCTTTCCGGGAAGCGGCCTCACGGGGGAGGCGGCTTTGTTCAAACCAGAGCCGCGCCCACTCGCCCGCGCCCGCAGGGACGGCCGCGATGGCCACGCCTTCAAAGGACGTCAGGGTCCCGCTGGAAGGCAGGAGCAGCGTGTATCGATGTTGCGGAGCAAGCGCGGGCAGGCGTTCGAGCAGATCTCGCAGGTGAAGACCGGCGTCAGGCTCACCGCTCCGCGCCAGAGGCCAACCGTTGAAGGCGAGGTGCAAGGACTCTCCTTAGGAAGGCTACGCGGCGCCAACGACTCAATGAGTGCGCCGAACGGAGGCAACGAGGGGATAGTGATCAGTGATCAGTTAGTCAGTGATCAGTTGGTCAGTGATCGTCGGCCGGTGGGCACTCGCGCGCCAGATGCCCCGGTGCCCCAGTGCCTTGGTGCCCCCTGATCACCGATCACTGATCACTGTTCACTTCCTTCACCGATTCATCTCCCACACGATCCGCAGCCCGTCGAGCGTCAGCCAGGGTGCCTTGATCTC
>DATEAV010000240.1:0-6459 GCA_035288185.1 Anaerolineales bacterium
TCAGTCAATCCGGGATTGGTTCACAGGCTCGCAGGTGCGGGGGACGGCCCCTGGCCTCTGCCCCGGCAGATCCTACCGTTACCTGGGTGATGAGGATCTGCCGGGGGAGGGGAGGTTATCTAAGGACGCGTCCTTAGACCTTCTTCCCCCTCTCCGCTTTCGCGAAATGCGTTGACGAATCGTGACAAGCGGAGAGGGGGGTAGGGGGTGAGGCGGAAAGCTACAAGCCATGAATGGCATTGCATCAGTGCAATTGGATGCGAGGGATGCTTGCGCATGTCCTCGTCCAATTCATTCACAGGCTCTCAGGATGGCGCTAATTCGAAGGGATATTTGGTGACGACAAGAGCGCGCCGAGACTGCAGAGAGATGACCCCGTTGACGTCATCCCGAGCGGGCGACGCACCGACTGCAGGACAATTCCACATGGAATGAGCGGGACCCTGCCTCACCGCCGGCGCTGCTCGGGTCGTCGGATGCGGTAGCGGCAGATCTTTCGGCCTTCCGAGGGCTGCGCCACTTCCCTGAACCCCGCCTGAAGAAACGCGGATGGGACCCCCATGTACGCAGAAACCGCGGGGAGGCGGCCGGTCCGGGCGATCGCTGGATAGGCCTCCAGCATTTTCCCTCCCCGGCGCCGAACATAGTCGATCGCGGCGCGGATCAGCGCCACGGCGAGCCCCCGGCCCCGATGGGGACGGGCGATGTAGAAGCACACAATCGACCACACCGGCGTGTCGTCGAGGCGCTTGAGCACGCGCGAACGCTGCAACGCAGGGTAGGCCTCCCGAGGAGCGACCGAGCACCACCCCGCCGGCTCGCCGTCGATGTAGGCGACCAGGCCGGGCACGGCCCCGGCCTGGACGATCCGTTTCATCGCCCGGCGATTGCCATCTCCGATGTCGCGCCCGTATTCGCTGCGGGAGACGCGCCAATACATGCACCAGCACCCGCCGGATCCGCCTCGCGGGCCGAAGAGCCGTTCGAAATCGGCCCAGCGGTCCGGGGTGAGCGGGTGAACCTCGAGCGAGCCAATCTCCGGCTTGGTCTTTGCCACCCAGAAGCTCCGGGGAGCGCGGCGCAGGTGGCCGCGACGAGGGCCCTTGGCAGCCCAGCGGCTAACGGATTTCCAGGATCACCAGCTCGATCTCGCCGCCGGGGGTCGAGGCGCGCACAACGTCGCCGGGGCGACGCCCGAAGAGCGCCTGTCCGATCGGGGACTCGTGCGAGATCTTGCCCTCGCGTGGCCTGGCCTCGGCTACGCCGACGACTTGAAACGTCTCGCGAGCCCCTCCGTCCATCGATACGACCACCGTGCTCCCGATCCCGACTTCGCCGGCCGCGCCGCCGTTCTCGACGATGACGGCTTCGCGCAGGATGGACTCCAGCTCGAGGATGCGGCCCTCGAGGAAGGCCTGCTCCTCCTTGGCGGTGATGTAGTCGGCGTTCTCGGATAGATCGCCCTGTTGGATGGCATGCCGCAGCCTCTTGGCGAGAGCCTGGCGCCTGGGGCCCCGCAATTCCTCGAGCTCGGCTTTCAGCTTCTGAGCGCCTTCGGGCGTCAGATAGACATCACGCTCGCCCATTCTCCCACCACCATCCCCTAAGGCAGCTCTCCGTCCTGGAAGAGCTTGTTGTGCTCGGTCTCGGCAAAACGATCGGTCATCCCGGCGATGTAGTCGCAAACCGTTCGATACAGGTCGCCATTCTGGGCGCGCTCGCGCACCTCCTGGCTGAGGATCTCGGGCCTCTCGGTGTAGGCGCGAAAGAGGTCTTCCACGATCTTCTCCGCCTTCCTGTGCATGCGGACGACGCGGTTGTGCTGATACATGTTCTGGTAGAGAAAGTCTTTGAGCTGCCGGTTCATGGCCTCGAGCCGATCCGAGAAGCCGATGACGTTGTGAGGCAAGAGCTGGATGCGCTCGACGGAGCTCGCCCCGCTCTCCACGATGCGGCCATCGGTGGCTTCGATCAGGTCGGTCGCCTCGATGCCGATCAAACGTCGGATGATGCGGTGGCGCGCCAGGTCGTCGAGCTCGCCCTCCGCCAGGCCGACGCTCCCGAGAAGCCGCTGCCAGAGCGCAAGATCGGCGAGCTGGCGGGTGGTGATCATGGACGAGCGGAGCCCATCGTCGAGGTCGTGAGCCGTGTAAGCCAGCTCATCGGCGGCGTTGGCAACCTGGGCTTCGAGGTGTCCGCGCTTCTCCGGCTCATAGTCGGCGGCGTCGGCGACGTCATATTCGGTTTCGTGCTTGACGATCCCCTCGCGCACTTCCCAGGTGAGGTTGAGCCCGGGGAAATCGGGGTAGCGCCGCTCGAGCACCGTGACGATCCGCATCGAGTGCTTGTTGTGATCAAAGCCCCCGTGGTTCTGCATCAGGCGCCGCAGCGTCTGCTCGCCGGAGTGGCCGAAGGGCGGATGGCCGAGGTCGTGTGCGAGGCAGATGGCCTCCACCAGGTCTTCATTGGCGCCGAGGGCCCGGGCAACGGTCCGCCCGATTTGGGCCACCTCCAGGGTATGGGTGAGGCGGGTGCGGTAGTAGTCGCCCTCGTGGATCACGAACACCTGGGTCTTGTACTCCAGGCGGCGGAAGGCCGTGGTGTGCAGGATGCGATCGCGGTCGCGCTGAAACGCGGTGCGATAGGTTGGTTCTTGATCCGGGTAGGCGCGCCCGCGAGAGCCCCGGCTGCGATGGGCGTAGGGGGCCAGCGCTTGATCTTCGAGCCGCTCGAGAACGTCGCGCGTCTGAACCATGTCCCTTTGGCGGAGGCGAACACGAGCAGTGTACCCGAGCGGCCGCGAGGCTGTCAATCCAGGCGCCGGCCGATGGTCGAAGCAACTCGCGCCGGGCGCGTTGACAGGAGGTGGGGGAAGGCAGATAATCACTCCGCGGCTCTGAGAGGTTGGAGGATTGCGTGGCGCATCCGTTCCCGAGTGGGGCATGGTTGGAGGCGTTGGAAAGCCTGCTCAACAGCGACAAGCGCTACGCCGAGGTCGCCAGGAATTGGGAAGCCGACATCGTGTTCGTCGTCGAGCACGATGAAGCCCCGGGTGCTCCGCTGGCCGTGTTCTACCTGGACCTCTGGCATGGCCGATGTCGCAAGGCGGAATACCTCGATCCCGCCGCTGGCCTACTTCCCGATGCCAAGTTCACGCTTCGGGCGCCGCGGCGCCACTTCCTCAAGGTGGTCACCGGGGAGCTCGACGCCATGCAGGCCATGATGACCCGGCGGCTGAGAGTGGAAGGGAACATGGCGTATATGCTCCGCAACGTTCCCTCGGTGCTGGATTTCGTGCGCTGCTGCCGTCTCGTCGGCGTCGAGGGATAGGGCCCGCCTGCGGGCAGGGTCACCCCTGGCTCGCTACCTGGCCATCCAATGAGGTCGACCGCAATTTCGAGGTACAGGGCTCCCGGATCAACGACTGGAGCGCGCTTCGACGCAGGACGATGTAGAAGACGGGAGGCCCGCGCTGGATCGTAGGTTCCGAATGGCCGGGGCGGGCAAGTCGCACTGCCAGCGGGAGGCGTCTGGCAAGGACGAGATCATGGCCCGCTTCAGACGCGAAGAGATCGGAACGGTGCCGTTCGAGCCCTTGGAGGACGTCGTTCGCATCGATCCGGCCTGGCTTGATTGAGGCTCCTCCGCCGCGGGCGGTTGATCCGCCCCGACATGCATGCCAAGGAGAGTCCACCGATGGGTAGCCATGCTTCCCTCCCTGCGTCGCCCGGCCCTAGTGCGGAACCCTTTGACTATGTCATCGTCGGATCCGGATTCGGCGGGAGCGTTTCCGCCATGCGGCTGGCGGAGAAAGGATATCGGGTCCTGATTCTCGAGCGGGGCCGGCGCATCCACGATCAGGACTTCCCGTCGACCAACTGGAACATCTGGAAATTCCTTTGGCTCCCGGCGCTTCGGTGCTTCGGTGCCTTCCAGATGAGCCTCTTCAACGGGTTCTTCGTGTTTCACTCCAGCGGCGTCGGAGGGGGCAGCCTGGTGTATGCCGCGGTTCTCGTCGAGCCGGACGATGCTTTCTACGCATCGCCGGCCTGGAGCCACTTGGGCGACTGGAAAACGATTCTTCGGCCTCACTTCGACACGGCCCGGCGCATGCTCGGCGTGGTCCCCAACCCGCGGCTCTGGCCGGCCGATGTGGCGCTTGGGCAGGTGGCCACCGAGCTCGGGCGAGGAAATACGTTCAGGCCGACCGACGTAGGAATCTACTTCGGCGAGGAAGGCAAGGAGCTCCCCGATCCCTTCTTCGGAGGCCAGGGCCCGGCACGGATCGGATGCATCCATTGCGGCGGCTGCATGACGGGCTGCCGGTTTGATTCGAAGAACACGCTCTCTAAGAACTACCTTTTCTTCGCCGAGAAATGGGGAGCGGGGGTGATTCCCCAGGCGCTGGTCGAGGATATCCGGCCGCTTCCCGGGGGGCGGGGCGACGGAGCCCGCTACGAGGTGGCCTATCGGTCTTCGACCGCCTGGGCCCGCCGTCCGGCGCGCCGCGTCTTGGCTCGCAATGTGATCCTGGCCGGGGGAGTCCTGGGAACGCTTGAGCTCCTCTTGCGCTGCCGCGGCGAGACGCGATCTCTCCCGAACTTGCCGCCCCGGCTCGGCGAGACTGTGAGGACCAACAGCGAGGCCTTCCTGGGCGTCTTCCAACGACGTCCAACGATGGATCAATCCAAGGGCATCGCGATCAGCTCGATCATTCAAGCCGACGACTCGACGCATATCGAGCCGTTGCGGTTTTCCGACGGATCGTCGCTCCTGTATTGGCTTCTCGCTGCACCACTCATCAAGGCCGGGGGCGGATTCCTTGCTCGCCTCGCGCGGACCGTTTGGGGAATCGTCCGTCACCCCATCGACTACCTCAATTCGAAGTGGATCCCAGGCCTGACCAGGCGTTCTGTGGCAATCATGGTGATGCAGACCGCCGACAATCGGATGAGCCTCCGCCTCGGCCGGAGCCCGCTCACCCTCTTTCGCAAGGGAATCGTCGCTGAGCACGATCCGCGCAGCGCGATCCCGGTGAATATCCAGCTGGGCCACCAGGCGGTTCGCTCGCTCGCCCGGAATATCGACGGCACGCCGGCCGGCACCGTCCAGGAGGGCCTGCTCAACATCCCGACCACGGCGCATATGCTCGGAGGGTGCCTCTTCGGCCGCGATCCGTCCGAGGGCGTCATCGACCTCGATTGTCAGGTCTTCGGCTACCCGGGCCTCTACGTTGTCGACGGCTCGATCATCCCCGCCAACCCGGGGGTGAATCCCAGCCTCACGATCACGGCGATGGCCGAATACGCAATGGGCCGCGTCCCTTCGAAGGACAATCAGCGCCCTGGCCCCACGCTCGGCGCAAGGCCTATTCCGGCCAGGCTGGGGAGCTGAAAGACTGACATGCCCGCTCCGCCGTTCAGGTTGCTCCACGTCGACCTCGAGACCGGCAAGGCATCGGAAGAGAACGTCGCCGAGGAACACCAGCGCGCGTTTCTCGGTGGCGCGAGCCTGGGAGCTCACCTTCTCTATCCCGACCTCGTTCCAGCGCTCGACCCATTGAGCCCCGCCGCTCCGCTTCTCTTCCTCACCGGCCCGCTCACCGGCACGGCCGGGCCGGCCGTCGGGCGGGCAGCCTTCTGCGCGAAGTCCCCCGCCACCGGCCTGTGGGCGGAATCCAACATCGGCGGCCACATCGGCGCCGTGCTGCGCACGGCCGGTTTCGATGGCCTGCGGATTACGGGCGCCGCGCCCAGGCCTTCCACCCTCTGGATCCATGACGGGCAGGCCGAGATTCTGCCCGCCGGAGAACTGTGGGGCCAGGCCGACACGTACGAAACGCAAGATCGCGTTCGAGCGGCTCTCGGGGATCCTCGAATCCGGGTGGCCTGCATCGGGGCAGGCGGCGAGGCTCTACTACCGTTTGCCAGCATCCTCTGTGACAATGGCCGCGCGGCGGGGCGCACCGGGATGGGTGCGGTCATGGGGGCCAAGCGCCTGAAGGCGATCGCCATCCGCGGCCAACAGCCGATCCCGCTCGCCGCACCCGAGGCGTTTGGCCGGGCCCGCAGCCGGACCAACATCGCCCTCCGAAATGACAATCTGAGCCGCGCCGTCCGCGCCACGGGTACCTCGGGCGGCCTCGAGTATTGGTCCTACCTGGGTAATATGCCGTCCCGCTACTACAGCGGGGGAACCTTTGAGGGCGCCGACCGCATATCGGGCTCGGCGGTCGCCGAGACGATCCTGAGCGGCGTCAGCGCGTGCCATGCATGTGTCATCGCCTGTGGACGGGTGGTCCGCCTCGCCGATGGGGCTAACCGGAAGGGCCCCGAATACGAGACGACCGTGGGCTTTGGGCCGAACCTCGGCATTGACGATATCTCGACGATCACCTTCCTGGGAGAGCAGTGCGACCGCTACGGGCTCGACACGATCTCGCTCTCGAACGTTATCGGC
>DATEAV010000241.1:0-8441 GCA_035288185.1 Anaerolineales bacterium
AGCGGCACCGAGACGCGTTGAAACTCGGGCGTGCCCGGGGAGTTGAAGAGCACCAGCGCGCCCAGGATGAACGAGCCGACGCCCGCCACGGTCAGCGCGCCGTGCGTCGGGGCCTTGATGTCAACGATGAAGAGGACGAAGGCGATGATGATGAAGGCTAGGCCAAACCAGTTGACGGGAAGGATACCCAGGCCGTAGGCGCCCAGGGCGAGGCAGACGAACCCGATGAACCCGGCCACCCAACCGCCCGGGCTGGAGAGCTCGATCAGGACGGCCTGGACCCCCACCGAAAGGAGCAGGAAGACGATGTTGGGGTTGGTCAGGGCCTGAAGGATCTGCTCGATGAAGGTCTGGGGGATCTCGACCACCATTGCGCCCGAGGTCTGGAGCGTGCGGGGCCCGGAGGCGAGGTAGACGGTGAAGCCGTCGAGCTGCGCGATCAGGTCTTCCACGTCGTTGGCCATGAAGTCCACCAGGCCGATGGCGAGTGCCTCCTCGGCGGAGGCAGCGCGGGCCTCCTCGATCGTGGCCTCGGCCAGGGCGATGGCTTCCGGGCTGCGGCGCGACGCCAGGCTGCGGACGGTGGCCCGCAGGATCTCCTTCTCCTTGGCCTCAATGGTCTCGCCGAGATCTTCGCCCTGGCCGCCGACGGGGCTGGCGGCCCCGATCGCCGTTTCGGGCGCCATGGCGGAGGCATGCCCGGCGAGGGTGATAACCGTCCCGGCGCTTCCGGCGATCGCGCCTCGCGGCGCCACGTAGACAACCACCGGCACCGTGCTGGCGCGGATTGCCTGGACCATCCGGGTCATCAGATCGATCTGGCCGCCCGGAGTATCGAGTTGGAGGATGACGGCCAGGGCTCCATCGCGCTCGGCCAGGGTGAGCCCGCGGTCCAGGTATTCGGCCATCGCCGGAGTGAGGGGGCCGCGCAAACGGAGAAGGACCACCTCCGGCCCGGCCTGCGCCCGGGCAGCCCCGCCGGGGGCCGAGGCGAGGGCCAGGAGGCTCAGCAAGAGGACGAGGAGCCTGCGGGGCGTGCTCAGTATCATGCCCTCATTATAGCCGGAAGGCCGGCCGCCCCTGCGACTTGTCCGCAGGGAAGAGTGACTTATAATCAACCACCGGCGGCTGGACCCGATGCGTATTATCGAGCGCTCTGAGTTTCGCGGCGAAGGCGACGCGATCAGCCTCGAGAACCAGATCCGCGGCGCGCTGCGCCATGGGCGGCGCTGGCGTGGGGGGATGGACGCCCAGCTTGTGGTGAGCGAGGCTCTGGGCCGCGGCCTCGCCGGCGACTACGTGCTCGTCCGCAATCTCACGCTGCAGGGCACGCCGATGATCGTGCCCCTGATCCTTATCGGCCCGCAAGGGGTGCGGGCGATCCTTCCCGCGCCGCTCCGGGGGATCTATCGGGCCAAGGGGGAAGAATGGCTCACCTTCAATTCCACCGCCCGTCACTTCAAGCGGGTAAGGCCCAATCAGCAGGCAATCGCCCTGGAGTATGCCCAGGCCGTCCTTGGCTACCTGGTTGGGCAGGGGTATGGCCTGCCGGACGTGGAAGCCGTGATCGTGTTTACCAACCCGCGCACGCACGTGGATACCGCCCGCCCGCGAGTGCGCATCGTGATGGCGGACGGGATAGAGCATTTCGCCGCCAATCTTCAGCAGCTCAAGCCGATCATGGATGGGGAGGATGTCGAGGCGGTCGTCAACGCCCTCCTCTTCCCGAGAATGCGCGAAGGCGAAGCCGCCGGGCCGGCGCCGATGGGCCAGCAGGGGCAGCCGGTCGTGCCTGCCGACCTGAAGCTCAAGAGCGGGCCGATCGCCGTGCCGTCCACCGCCGGGGCAGCTCCTCCGGGCAGCGAGCGAGATCTCTTTCGGGGCGTCGAGCTGGCGCCACCCGAGGAAGCCGAGGTCATTGAAGACGCGGTCGACTACACGGAGCAAATGGACCGCGTCAAGAAGGGGGTGGCTCAGATTGCCATGGAGGGAGGCCGGCTGGCGCAGGAGGGCTCGCGGATCGCCATCGGCCAGGCGGAACGCCTCACGGTGACGAGCGAGCGCCTGGCCCGCCGCGTGCCCCACATGACCGCGGCCCAGTGGTTGTTGCTCGCACTCGTCGCCCTCTTCGACGCCGTCATCCTCATCACGCTCACGCTCATGGTGATGCGCGACGTCCTCTACAGCTGAGCCTTCGGTGCCGCCTCTGCTCTCCATCATCGTCCCGGCCCTGAACGAGGAGGGCCGCCTGCCCGATACGCTCGCTCAGATCTCCGGGTTCCTTCAGGCTCAACGCTACACCGCGGAAGTGCTGGTGGTGGACAATGGAAGCACCGACCGCACCGCAGAGATCGCGGCGGAGTTCAGCCGCTTGCACCCCGGCTTCCGCCTCTTGCAGCACGCCCGCCGCGGCAAAGGCCTGGCCCTTCGCCTGGGCATGCGCGCGGCCAGAGGCGAGTATCGCTTCATCTGCGACGCCGATCTTTCCATGCCGATCGAGGAGGTGAACCGCTTCCTGCCGCCGGCGCTGGAAGGCTACGATATCGCCATCGCCTCGCGCGAAGCGCCGGGCGCGGTGCGCTACGGTGAGCCCGCCTACCGGCATTGGATTGGGCGGATCTTCAACGCCCTCGTCCGTTCGCTGGCGGTGCCTCATTTCCAGGATACCCAGTGCGGGTTTAAGTGCTTCCGCGCTTCCGTCGCCGAGGATCTCTTCAGCGTGCAACGCCTGGACGGCTGGACCTTCGACGTCGAGGTGCTCTTCATCGGGTTGCAGCGGGGCTACCGTGTGGTCGAGGTCCCCATTCACTGGACCTACAACTCCGGCAGCCGCGTCCGGCCCCTTCGTGATTCGCTGACCATGCTCGCCGATCTCTTCCGCATCCGGCGCAACTGGCGCCGTGGGCTTTACGCCCGCGCCGGATCA
Organism: Anaerolineales bacterium; assembly: GCA_035288185.1. Lineage (GTDB taxonomy): Bacteria > Chloroflexota > Anaerolineae > Anaerolineales > E44-bin32 > DATEAV01. Next base: position 2,927 of record DATEAV010000241.1, read on the forward strand.
CCCTCATGACGCGCCTCACTCCGAACCTGCGGCTGGAATCTCGCCTCTGGCGGGCCGGCCTCTTCCCCGTGGCCGGCCTGGACGAGGTCGGACGTGGCGCCTGGGCCGGGCCGCTCGTGGCCGCCGCCGTGGTCCTGCCGCCGGGACGGAAGGATCTCCGAAGGGTCCTTGCCGGCGTGCGCGATTCCAAGCAAATGACCCCTCGCCAGCGTACGACCTGGGCCTCGCGGGTCCGGGAAATCGCCCTGGCCGTGGGCGTCGGCGAAGCCGACTCGGCCGAGGTGGACGCCCTGGGCCCCCTTCGCGCAACCCGCCTGGCGATGGAGAGGGCGCTGCACGCCCTGCCTCTCCAGCCCTGCTTTCTCCTGCTCGATTTCATGCGGCTTCCTGAGGTCTCGCTGCCGCAGACCTCGCTGCCCCACGGCGATGCCCTGGCCCTTTCCATCTCGGCGGCTTCGGTGATCGCCAAAGTCTGGCGGGATCAGGGGATGATCTCGCTCGAGGAGAGATATCCCGGCTACGGGTTTGCCCGGCACAAGGGATACGGGACTCTGGCGCATCGGGAGGCCCTCGGCCGGCTCGGGCCATGCGTCGTCCATCGCGCCTCGTTCGCGCCCGTGGCGGGCCTTCTGAGCGCGGCTGCGTGACCGCAGGCGGCGATCGCTCCTCTTGTGGGATGGGCTCAACCGCGGAGATCGCGGAGAACGCGGACCCTCTTTGCACGTTCTCCGCGTTCTCCGCGTACTCTGCGGTGAGATGGGCGCGGACGCGCGGGTTGAACACGGCGGTCGGTGGCCGGTCGCGAGGGGATCGGGCACCAAGAGGCCAAGCGCCTATGTGCTCAAGAGTCTAGTCGACCGATCACCGATCACCGATCACCGATCACCGATCACTGATCACCCGTCCCTATCACCCATCCTTGTGACCTTGTGCTCGACGCGTTATCCTAGGCCTGCCATGTCCCTCGACCATTTCTTCCGCCCGCGCTCGGTGGCCGTCGTCGGCGCCTCGAGCGATCCCAAGAAGCTCGGCCATGCCGTGCTCGATAACCTGGTGACGGGCGGCTACCTCGGAAACGGGCGCCTCGTCTACCCGATCAATCCCAAGGGCGGGACGATCCTCGGGCAGGCGGCCTATCCCTCGGTGCAGGATGTGCCGGGGCCGATCGACCTGGCCGTCATCGTCATCCCCTACATGCTGGTGCCGGAGGCGCTGCGCGCCTGCGGCCTGAAGAAGATTCCCGCCGCGGTGATCATCAGCGCCGGCTTCCGCGAAGCCGGCCGCGAGGGCCTGGAGCGCGAGCAGGAGTTGCTCGAGATCTCGCGCACCTACGGGATCCGCCTGATCGGGCCCAACTGCCTGGGAGTGATCGACACCGTCACCCCGCTGAATGCCTCCTTCTCCGCCGGAATGCCGCCCGGCGGGCCCATGGCCTTCATGTCGCAGTCGGGCGCCCTGGGGACGGCGATCCTCGATTGGGCCCAGGCTGGCCGGCTGGGGCTGAGCAAGTTCGTCTCTCTGGGCAACAAAGCCGACGTGGACGAGGTCGATCTCTTGCGGGCCTGGGCCGAAGACGAATCGTCGCGCGTCATCCTATGCTACATCGAGGGGCTCCCCGACGGGCAGGAATTCATGCGCGTGGCGCGACAGACCTCGAAGATCAAGCCGGTCGTGGCGATCAAGTCCGGCATCACCCAGGCCGGGGCGCGCGCCGTCACCTCCCACACCGGGTCACTGGCCGGCTCCGAACAGGCCTACCAGGCCGCCTTCCACCAGGCCGGCGTGGTGCGGGTCACCGCGCTGGAGGATCTCTTCGACTGCGCCCGGGCGTTCGGCTACCTGCCGCCGCTGCGGGGCGATCGCATCGCCATCGTGACCAACGCCGGCGGCCCGGGGATTCTCGCCACCGACGCCCTCGAGCGCGCCGGGCTCTCGCTCGCCCGCTTCGAGCCCGACCGCATCCGCGCCCTCGAGCAGTTTCTGCCCGACGCCGCCAGCGCCGCCAACCCCGTGGACCTGCTTGGCGACGCACGCGCCGACCGCTATCGATTCGCCCTGGAGCAAGTGTGTGCCGACCCGCACGTGGATGCCGTTCTCGTGATCCTGGCCCCCCAGGCGCTGACCGACTTTGAAGAGACGGCCCGTGTGGTTGTCGAGGCGGTGGAGCGTGCCACGATCCCCATCCTGGCCTGCTTCATGGGCGAGGCTCGGATGGAGGCCGCCACCTCGATCCTCGATCGCCACCACGTCCCCAATTTCCCCTACCCGGAACGGGCGGCGCTGGCCCTCAAGGCGATGAGCATCTACCGAGCCTACCGCGCCGAGCCGCTGCCCGAGATTCTCAGCTTCCCGATCGACCGGGAACGCGCTCGCCGGGCGATTGATCGGGCGTTGGCAGAAGGCCGGGTGACACTCGGCGACGCCGAAGCCCGCGAGATCGCCCAGGCCTGCGGCCTGGCCACGCCGCCCGCCGAGCTGGCCGCCTCGGCCGATGAGGCCGTCGAGATCGCCGGGCGCCTGGGCTACCCGGTCGTCTTGAAGATTGCCTCGCCCGATATCCTGCACAAGACCGACGTCGGCGGGGTGAAGGTGGGGATCCAGAACGCGGTCGAGGTGCGCGATGCCTTCGACCTGATCACCTACCGCGCCCAGCGCTACCTGCCCGAGGCGCGGCTGTGGGGCTGCCAGGTGCAGAAGATGGCCCCACCGGGGCTGGAAGTCCTCATCGGGATGAATCGCGACCCGCAATTCGGGCCGCTCATCACCTTCGGCCTCGGCGGCATCTACGTCGAGGCGCTCAAAGACGTGGCCTTCCGCGTCGCTCCTTTTGGCCGCCGCGAGGCGGAGGAGATGCTGGGGGAGATCCGCGCCCGGCCGCTGCTGGATGGCGTCCGCGGCAGGCCGCCGGTCGACAAGGAGTCGCTCGTCGACTCGCTCCTGCGCGTAGGGCAGCTCGTCGTCGATTTCCCGGAGATCACCGAGCTCGATGTGAATCCGTTCGTCGTCTATGATCAGGGGCAGGGCGGAGTGGCCATCGATATGCGCCTCGTCGTCCGGCCCTCTGAGGCAAAGGGTGGGCCCCGCGTCGCGGAGCCTCCCGGGAGCAAGCCATGAAGTCGCTGTATGTCACCTCCGTGGAGCCCTACATCGGCAAGACCGCCGTCTGCGTGGCGCTCGGACGCCGGCTGCAAGCCGACGGCTTCCAGGTGGGTTACCTCAAGCCCGTCAGCACGCAGCCCTGGCGGACGCCGGACGGCAGGCTCACCGATGAGGACGCGGCCTTCGCATGCGAGGCTCTCGGCCTCGGGGTCGACTGCACCGGCCTCACTCCGGTGATTGTCACGCCGGCGCTCCTGCGCCAACGGCTGAAGGGCGAGGCCGCCGAGGATCTCACGCCGAAGATCCGCGAAGCGGCCCAGAGGGCCGGTGCGGGGAAAGACGTCTTGCTCCTCGAAGGCGGCTCCAGCCTGCGCCAGGGCTACGCCATGGGCCTCTCCAATGTCCGGCTGGCCGAGATGCTCGGCGCGCCGGTGATGGTCTTGGCGCGCTATCATTCGGATTCACAACTCGTTGACGACCTCCTGGCCTCGCGCGCCCGGCTCGGCCCCCAGATGTTTGGCGCCATCCTCAATCAGGTGCCGGAGGAAGCCGTCGATTTCGTCGAGGGCACGGCGCGCCCCTTCCTGGAGAAAGAAGGGATCCAGGTGCTGGGCGTCCTTCCCTCCGTCCCCCGCCTCTCCGCTCTCAGTGTAGGCGACCTGGTGCAGCGGCTCGATGCCCAGGTGCTCACCCAACGCTACGACCCCCTCGCCCTGGTCGAGACGTTCACCGTCGGCGCCATGACGATCGAGGCCGCCCTCTCGCGCTTCCGCCGCCAGCAAAACAAGGCCGTCATCACCGGCGGCGACCGCACCGATATCCAGCTCGCGGCTCTCGAGACCTCGACCGTGGCGCTCATCCTCACCGGCAATCTCCAGCCGAGCCCTCTCATCGTTCAGCAGGCCGAGGCCCTCGGCGTTCCCGTTCTCCTCGTCAAGGACAACACGATGGAGACGGTCAACCGCATCGAGCAGGGCTATGGGAAGACGCGCCTGGCCGAGCCGCAGAAGCTCAAGGCGTTCCTGTCGCTCATGAACGAGCGCGTGAACGTGAAGGCGATCTACGCCGCCATCGGCCTGTCCTAAGCGGCTCGTCTTCTTGGGAGACACCGCCGGGGCAGGTGTCGCCGGCTCGAACGAGCGTAGTCGCAGCCCCCTCCGTCGCCATCGCCCGCGCGGCCCCGCGCGTTCGCGCGCTAACCTGTCTCTTCCCCCCACGCCAGCCCAGGACAGGCAGACCCGCCCCTACGCTATCGATGGAAGCAGTTCCTTCCTCCCCCTGAAGAGGCTGTAAATGAATCGGAGTAGCACATGCGCAAGCATCCCTTGCATCGAATTGCACTGATGCAGTGCCCTTCATGCCTTGTACCTTTCGGCCTCACCCCGTTCGGGCCGCGAAGCCCTCCCGAAGGACACACCTGCCCAGACCGCAGGTGCTGGGTCGGGACGATGCGGCCCGCCGGGGCGACACCTGCCCCGAACCGCACACCTGCACCTGCGGCGCACCGCAGGTGCGGTGCAGGTGGGTGCGGGGGACGGCCCCCTGCCCCCCTTCGCGCAGCACCCCTTTGGGGCTCCGCTTGTGACGATGCCCCACGCGTTTCCGCGAAAGCGGAGAGGGGGATGAAGGTCTAAGGACGTGTCCTTAGGTAACCTCCCCCGGCAAATCCTTATCGCCCAAGCAATGGGAGCAACTGCCGGGGGAGGGGTCAGGGGTGGGGGCCATGCGGGGCGCGCCCGCACAGGAGAAGGGTCCTGGTCGGTCGATGCGGGAATAGTTAACAGGCTCGAAAGGGGGAGGGGAGGGTGGGGGTGGCGCACCATCGGTAAGTACCGCGGCAATCAATCGGCTGAATACCGAGTGTTCGCAGATGCGGCCGTCTACGACGGCGATGAGGAGCATGCGAAAAGGAGCGCGGCTACAGCGAGCGTGATGAGCAACGCTCGGGCTGGCAAGTGCGCCGGCGCGCGAGGTCCGGGCATCATCTGTGTGGGGGGGGCCCGCACGAGGCCGGGGCCGAAGGCGGCGTCGCCGGCGCCGCGCGACAACGCCGCTCCCGGGTGGGGCCTTCAGCGCTCCGGCCGATCGTCAGGCGGGCGTCTGGATGGCCGCCAGGCTGAAGTGGGATAGCACAATACGGTCTACCTCGCTCCAGAGTGCGGAGGGACTTGCGCCAAAGATGGCCGCGATCCGCCTCTCCAATTCCCTTCGGCTTCTCCGCGCAAGGAGCAGCTCCCTTGTCGATTGCGGATCGGTCTCTGCCAGCAGGCGCGCGATCCAGTATCCCCGCACGTAGTGGCGCACGATCGCCGCCCTGTCCGCTGGATTGATGCGGGCGGCCTGCGATGGCCTGCTCGCCGCCGGTTGGAGACCCAGGACCTCAAGCGTATCCTGCCGGACCGTGGCTCTCCCGGCA
>DATEAV010000242.1:0-7514 GCA_035288185.1 Anaerolineales bacterium
ACCTCCGGTCTCAGAGGCGGCTCCGCAGGCCTTGCCGTGGCTCATCGGGGGGCTATTCGATCGGGATCTCAAGGAGGAAGGATGAACTCAACCAGGCGCAGAGCCTTCTACTGGGCCGTGGGGAGCGGCCTGACAGGCGCAGCCCTGCTCATGGGCCTGTATTTCGCCATTGTCTCGTTGGCCGAGGGGCCTGAGCACGCCGTCGACCTTTTCTGGGAGGACCGTTGGATTGTCATTCCGATCATCCTCGGCTTCGGCGTTCAGGCCTCGCTGTACACGATCCTGAAGAAGAGGCTCTACCTCCCCGTGGCATCGACGGGCGCCAGCGGCCCGCTGATGGGCGCCGGTGGAACGACCTCGACCGTTGCTATGGTCGCCTGCTGCGCCCACCACGTGACGGACGTCTTGCCCATCGTCGGTCTCACCGCGGCCTCGGCCTTCCTGGCTCAATATCGGACGGTCTTTATGCTCGTGGGTCTTGGGACGACGCTCACAGGGATCGCGGTGATGCTCACTATTCTCTTGCGGGAGCGCAGCCGTGCGTTGCAGCTTGCCCCGGCGATGCTGGAGGCTCGATGACCGAGCGCCGCGGCCCGCTCCTCGCCGGCCTGATCGCCGGGATGGCCATCCTCCTCGCCGCGTGTTCCCCGGCCGCCCCGGCCGAGAGCGAGACCTCCGCTGGCGCGCTGGCCTCGGTCGGCGGTGACCAACTGGCACGCCTAGACGACCAGGGGGCGGTGAGCGTGCGAATCGTCCCTCTCAATCTCTCCAACCCGGGTGTGAACCTGGACTTTGCCGTGGTTCTCGACACCCACACCGTCGAGCTGAGCATGGACCTCGCGCAGCTGGCAACGCTCACCACCGACCTCGGCGTGAGCGTAGAAGCGCAGCTCTGGGATGCACCCCGGGGAGGCCATCACGTTGAGGGGGTTCTCTCCTTCCCGGCCAGCACCGGTGGGCGGGATCTGCTCTCCGGTGCGAGCCTCCTGAGGCTGACACTCCGAGGCCTTGACGTCCCCGAACGAGTGTTTGAGTGGGCGCTGGCGGCGGATTGAGTGCCCCGGGAGTGAGACCGTCGGGCATGCCGGCCCGCAGAGCTCACCCAAGGGCAAGGGACGAGCAGAACTGACTGATCGCACCAGCAGTTACGCACTCTCCTGAGCGCGCCCTTCACTGGATCTTCACTTGCGTGCCATATCCTTGGGTTATGAACGCGCAACATAGGAGGCATGAGACATGATGCTTGGAGGCGGAATCCTGATGGGCGTCGGCTTGCTGGTGATGGCGGCCATTGTCGCTCTTCCTGTGGTCGCCATCGCGGGCGCGGCCGCCCTGGTCTTGAAGACAAGAGGCACCGCTGCCTCGCAAGGGATGAAGGGAGGCGAGTGATGATGGGAGGGGGCATGACCCCGGCACCCCGTTCGCCTGTGCCTGCGCCTGTGGCGCAGCCACCGGTGCAGGCGGGCCGCGCCCCCCCGCACCCACCTGCATCGCACCTGCGGAGCTTTGCAGGTGCGATGTGCGGTTCGGGGCACACTTGCACTGGCGCTGCGCGCCCACCGCACTTGCACAGCACGCAAGTGCGGTGCAAGTGAGCGCAGTGCCAGCGGGTGTGTCGGGCGCACACCGTCCCGGTGTCCTTGCGGGAGCCCGACGGCCGTCTCGCCCCGCCGGGCCGGGGCTTCGCGGCCCGAACGGGGGGCGGACGGCCTGCGTCCGGGGCAGGTGTGGGCGGCCTGGGAGGCTTTGGGGCCTGGGGCTGGATCGCCGGGCTGCTGGGCCTGGGCCTCCAGCTTGGCCTGCTCGGCTTGCTCGTTGTCGGGATTGTTTGGGCTGTCCGCAGCGTGGGACGTTCGCGACGCGCTACGCCCGTCGGGGCTGAAGTCCCGCTTCCCGATGTGAGCGCGCCGCCCGTGCAACGGGTCTGCCCGAATTGCGGTCAACCCACTCGCTTTGAGTGGCACCATTGCCCACACTGCGGCGCGCCCCTGGCGTAACACCAGGCGGCGAGCCTGGGGCCAGACGACAAGCGACCGCCCCGCGCCTCAGTGGGGCGGTCGCTTGACTGGGGTATGAGGTTGTGGGAAACCTCTGATCCTGCGGAGCCTATACCCGCTCAACGGGCGGTGATCCACCACTGCAGTTCCCGTTCTTCTCTCCCCCATCGGCTCTTGATGAAATCCAAGATGGCGCGCATCTCTTCTTCGGTGAGGCGATCGGCGAAGGCAGGCATGCTCGAGGCCCTGGTGGGGTCGCCGCCGTTCGAGAGGATTTCGAGGATCAGCGCATCGGGGTGGTGCCAGGTGTGTCCGGTGCTGTCGTGCGGAGGCGCGGGCAGGGCGCCGTCCGGCCCCGGCTCCCGCCAATTGGGTTGCCCCTCAAGGCCCGCGCCATGGCACTCGGCGCAGTAGGTTGCATACAGCTCCTGGCCTTGACCGACGTTATCGGGGCTGAGAGTCGGCAGAGGTGGGACGGAGGTCCCGTCGATCACCACCGGCTCGGCGCTGGAGGGCGAACAGGCCGTCAGGAGCATAGCAACCACGGGGATGTACCGGATCATGGAAATGCGTGGTCTCCGAGTCGATCGAATGAAAGAGGGGCCCCTTCTCTGCCGAGGGGCTGCCGGGTCAAGGGCAAACATGCTGGACCCCAGGAGGTGCCTCGATGCACAGGATGGGTCCGACCGAGCGGGCGTCTCGGTAAGCGGGCCGAGGAGGTCAGGGGGAGACGTAATCCCAAGGGTTCACCTTGCCGTAGAGGTCGCTTTCGATCTCGAAGTGAAGATGGGGTCCGGTTGAATTGCCCGTCGAACCCACAAGGCCAATGACGTTGCCTTGAAATGTCGCCTGGCCGCAAACGACGTTCACCTGGCTCATGTGGGCGTAGAGCGTCTGCCAGCCGTCGCCGTGGTCAATGACGGCCATCAGACCATAGCCATAGTCGCTCCAGCCTGCGTAAACGATTACGCCGCTTGCCGAGGCGAAGATGGAATTACCCTCGCTGCCCTGAATGTCAATCCCTGGGTGGTAGCTCGAGTAGTCGAAGCCGGATAGCGAGCGCCCCGTCGTCGGCCAGATGAAGAAGCCCTCCCCGATCGGGCCGTCGTAGACCGAGCCGCAGGCGCCGGGCCCTGCGAGACGGGCCACGGCCGGGTTGGCCCGGGTGATGCGGGGAGCCCGCCAGGTGACGAATTCGCGCTGCCCGCCCGGGATCACCAGCTGCGTGCCCGGCTGGATCGGTGGGTCGGCGGCATCGATGCCGTGGGAGAGGCCGTTTCCTGGCCAGTCGAGGATATCCTCCACCGAGACCCTGAAGAGATTCGCGACGGCGCCGAGCGTGTCCCCCGTGTTCCACCGGTAAAGCGCCCCATCAACGGGCAAGATGCTCAGCTCCTGTCCTGGGCGCAAGCTGTGCGGGTTATCCTGCAAAACCTCGTAGTTGCCCCAGAGGAGCGTCTCGGGGCGCAGACCAAACCGATCGGCGATTCCGAACAACGTGTCTCCCGACTGGACGACATATCGCACGACCTCTGGCCGGGGTCGAGTTGGGATGATGGTGAGAGGACTTGCCTGGCGTGGAATGCCTCCGGCGGAGTCGCTCACCGCTGCGAAGTCCGGGAGATCCTCCATGGTGAGAGACTGGGCAGCCTCATCCCCTATTCCGACCGGCTCCTGCGAAGGACGGGAAGCCTCAGCTTGAGTGGGGAAGGCGGCCATTAGCGCCCTGGCCGCCAGGATCGCGAGGGGGAGAAGAATCATAGGCGCCAGCACGGGGAGGAGGACGCGGGGGTGCGGGCGAGGAGCGGGCGGCATTCGGGGTGTGGGACCATCCCCTCCCTCCGACAGACGATGAAAGCCCGCCTCCGGTTTCATGCCGCAAGGATACCGGGCCGGCCGTGCCTGTCAACGCGCGATTCAGCCTAACCGGGATCCCTCGGCTTTGGCAGGATGTGCCCAGGATGAAGGGAGCCCGCCTCTGGCGGCCACAAATGCGGGGTTCGATACGAATGCCCGAGGAGTGGAGCGCGAATCCGGCCACCGGCTGCGCGGGCGGCGATAAGGAGGAGGGCCACTACTCCGGAAGGAGCCAGAACTCTGGAAGGTTGCCTGCGCCTTGCGTGACGTAGATGAAGTGGACTCCGGGCGCCAAATAGGACCCGAACGGTTCGTCGATCCGGGCCGTCGCTCCGGCGTCGGTCGGGATGTCGCGCCCGGCAAAGGTGACCACAACGGCGGCAGCCGTTGGGTTGGCGATTTCCAGGCGTTGTGATGGCCGCACCTGCCAGCAGCGCGGATCGGGGACTTCAAGCGACACCGTGAAAGTCACCCATTCGCTGTCCGTCTCCGCGCAGATCCCTGCGGCAGGTGTGTCGGCGTCGGGCGGGATCAGAGTGGGCGCGGTCGTCGCGGCCGGAGTGGCGGGCGGCGTCGGCAGTAGCGCGCACGCCGCGGTAACCAGGGCAGCCGACAGGATGGGGATCAGGACCGGAAGGTGGCGCCGCATGAGTGCTCCTTGATGCTCATTCGCTTTGTGGAGCGGAGGGGATTTCGTCGGCCGATGAGGAGACGAAATCCCCTGCCGCCCCGACTCAGGAGATGGCCGTTAGCGCAGGATCCGTGCCCGCAACCAGAACGCGGAGGCCTGCGCCGGCGAGGCATTGGCCTCCACCCGCAGAATGATCGGGACGGTCTGGCCGGCTAGAGGGCTCAGATCCAGCTGAACCTCGGTCGCTTCGCCATCAAAGATCTCCGTCCAGCGGGCGAGCGAACGGGTCACTTCTCCCAGGGTAAGGTACTGGATCTCGAAGGTGACGGTGCACGAGGGTTGTGCGGCGAGACATCCGATTACAGCCTCGAAGCGCTCGTTGCCCGCGAATGTGATCGGGGAGTAGACGCCTTCGATGAAGCCGCCGGTGACGTTTTGTGGATGGGTGTGCAAGACGTTTTCGGCCAGCTCTCCCGTCTCGAGTGTGGCGTTCGCCAGGCGAAGGACGAATCCGGATGGATGGCCCTCCACGCCTGGGCAGGGAAGATCCCCGGCTCCGCTGCTCCACAGCGCATAGCAGTAGCTATCGATGAAGTCAAAGACCACCTCGGGCGTCGGCGTCACCGTCGCTGGCGTGGTGGTGGGCGTCGGTGTGTCGGTGGGCGTCGGCGTATCGGTGGGCGCCTCCAGGCTGGCGGTGACCGTGGGCGTCGGCGTATCGGTGGGGGTCTCGGAGGTAGCGGTGACGGTGGGCGTCGGTGTGTCGGTGGGTGCCTCGGTCATGGCGGTGATCGTTGATGTGGATGTGGCAGTGGTGGTCGTGGTGGCGGTTGACGTGGCTGTCGAGGTGCCCTCGGCTCGCTCCCACCAGAGACGGACCCTGGCCGTGCCACCGTGCTCATAGTAGGCCACCAGGAATTGGTGGGCGCCCCCGAGGGTCCGTTGGGCGGAGTAGATTTGGCTGCCAGAGCTGTCGTGCCATTCATCGATGAGGAGAAGCCCGTCGAGGTAGACCCGGATCCCGTCGTCGGCGACGGCGTTCAGGCGATAGATGCCGGGCTCGAACGTGAGTGTGCGCGTCCAGCGGGCCGAGAAGTTGTCGGCGGGGAGGATGGCTGCCGGAGAGGCCGATCCCCAATCAAACTCTACGGCGGGGTCGTTGCGCACGAGGGAGATCCGGCTTGACATTTCTGCGTCGAACCAATACTCGCCGCGCCACTCCGGGTAACTTGGGCTTGTGAGCTGCTCCCAGCGGAGGAGGGCGCGGGCATCGCCCGTGTGCTCATAGAACTCAACCCGAACGTCGTAGTCCCCCGAACGGAGACTGAGATCGACGGTGGCCTCGCGTACGGAGCCATCGGTCCACTGATCGATCACCAGCCGTCCGTCGACCCATAGCCGCGCGCCATCGTCGCTTGTGAGGCGGAAGCGGTAGGTGCCCTCGCCGAAGGTGAGACGGCGCATCCAGCGGACGGAGAAGTCGTCGGGGGGGAGGCCGGAAGCAGGTGCGTTTCGGCCCCAGTCGAAGTCGAGCGTGGAGTCGCTGCGGATCAGGGCGGGGGCGCCCGAGAGGCTGCGGGAGGCGAAGTACTCGCCCCGCCATGCGTTTCTCGCGGGCGTCGGCGTGGGTCCGACAACCACCTGAACCCAGAATGGCTGGTTGGCGCTTGGGCCGAGGCCGAAGGTCTGGCCGGAGGGATTGCGAAGAAGCCAGTTGCCGCGATATGTACCGTTGCGGGTGGGGGCGCGCAGAGCGAGGCGCAGGTCCACCGTCTGGCCGGGGGCGACGCTTCCCGGGAGGGCGACGGCGGCAAGCCCGCTCATCGAATCGCCGCTGGCAAAGACGATGGAATAAGACGAGTTCCAGGCACAGGTGCCGTTGTTGCGAAGGCGCCAGATCTTCTCGAACTCTTGCCCGGCCTGCAGGAGGGTGTTATCGGGGACGGTGACATCCTGGACAAACCCCACGCGATCGATGCACCCGCTGGTTCCCGACGTCGGCGTGGGTGCCTCGTCGGTCGGCGTGGCTACGGGAGCAGGCAGGAACTGGTAGTCCCAACCGAAGTCTACGCCCTGCAAATCGATTCCCTCGGGGAGGGTGACGTTCTGTCCGGCGAGGGTGCTACTCCTAAGGCCGCTCGGGCTCGACCACGCGCCGGGGAGGAGGGAGGCGTTCTCTGCGGCGAGGGAATCGACGGCGAGGCAATACGAGCCGGCCAGCAACCCGGGGAAACCGTAGGAGCCGTCGGCCGAGGTTTGAGCCGACGCGATCGGCGACGCCGGGCAGGCGCCCACCCCGAGGCTCACCGTGATCGCCGCGATCCCCGGCTCTCCGGGCTCGAGGAGACCATTGGCGCCGTAGACGCCGCCTTCGAGAGGGATGCAGCCGGGGCCGGGCGATGCCGGCGCCCCGCCCTCACCGCCGGAGATGGCACACAGGTCGTGCCAGATCCGTCCGGATATGGCGCCCGGCGCCGGAGTCTGCCGGGGGGCGGTGGGGGAGGGAAACGGCGTGGGGAGATCGGAGAGGCCTGCGGATATCGCGGCGATGGTCGCACCGATCACCACGATCGTCGCCGTTCCTGCAGTCACCGCCAGAAGGATCCAGGGAAGCCTTGATGAAGTGTTCACCGAATTGACTCCAAATACCACGCCCGACGCCTCAGGCGTCGATACCGAATTGCCGCTAACCTCTGCCGTGAGGGAATTCCGAAGAGCGCCCAGCGGCTCAGCCTCGACCGCCGCCTTCTGACGACACTGCCACGACTTCGCGCAGACTGCTTTCGGAAACCGCCGGGCCTGCGGACCTACGGCGGGGCGCTCCTGCAAGAGGGCGCGGACCTTCCATATTGTAAGACGTTATGCCCGCGCTTGAGGTTCCCACGCGACCAGGCCCTCCCGGCCTATGGCTCCGCTCGACTCCCAGGCCGAGGGGAGCCTGGCTGGAGGGGAAGCTCGACGGACGGATTGGCCTCCCGGTGCGCGGTGCGGTTCATGGCTCGTTGCTCCGGCCGGGCCACCACGTGGGT
>DATEAV010000243.1:0-5828 GCA_035288185.1 Anaerolineales bacterium
TCCGCACTCCGTGCGTGCCCGTGCCAAACCGATCGATCGCTTCGCGGGCCGCGGCGTTGATGCGGGGGTGGCCCAGGAGGCCCAGATACCCATACGAGGCGAACATGGCCATCTCTCGCCCGCTCACCAGGACGCGCGCTCCCCCGCGCAGCTCGGTGACAGGGAGATTGAAGAAGTACTCGTCCCGCGCCCGGATGGCCTCCAGCCTTTGGTGGATCGTCGCGATTCGCTCAGCAATCGAATCTGAAATTCTGGTTTCTACCACCGGCTCTCCTCCGCCGCTCCCCCCGCCCTCCCCCCGGCCCGGCCGGACGGCTTCTAGGCGCGGCCCCGCTCCGCCAACCTGCGCAGCTTGGCCTCGTCGAGGATGGGGATCCCGAGCTCCTCCGCCTTGCGGAGCTTCGAACCAGGCGCCTCGCCCACGACAAGGTAGCTGGTCAGGCGACCGACGCTTTCCGAGACTCGACCACCGCGCTGGAGGATAAGCGCCTTCGCCTCCTCGCGCGTCATCCTTGGAAGGGTCCCGGTGATCACGAAGGTAAGCCCGGCCAGCGTCTGCGGCCCTGCCGCCTTGGCCGGCGCTCTTTCTCTGGGCCAGACTCCGGCGCGCTTGAGTTTCTCGAGAACCCTGCGATTCCTCGCCTGGCCAAACCACTCAACCACCGCCGCTGCGATGCTGGGCCCCACCCCCTCCACCGTCTGAAGATCCTCGCTGCTCGCCGCCGCCAGGGCGTCGAGGCTCTTGAAGTGAGCGGCGAGATCCGCCGCCGACACTTCTCCCACTCCGTGAATTCCCAGGGCGAGGATCACCCGAGCGAGGGGCCGATCGCGTGAGGCCTCGATCGCCGCCACAAGTTTCTCCGCCTTCTTCTCGGCGAAACCATCGAGCCCGAGCAGATCCTCCTTGCGGAGAGTGTAGAGGTCGGCGACGTCTGAGACGATCTTGGCGCTCACCAGTTGCTCGGCCAGGCGGATCCCAAGGCCGACGATATCCATGGCCCCCCGCGAAACGAAGTGCTCCAGGTTGCGCACGAGCTGGGCGGGGCAGGCGGCGTTGACGCAGAAGACCGCCACCTCTTCCGGCAGGCGGCGGAGGGGGGCTCCGCAGGAGGGACATTGCGTGGGCAGCTTGTAACGGCGTTCGGCCCCGGACCGCGCCTCGACCAGGGGGCCGATCACGTAGGGGATCACCTCCCCCGCCCGCTTGAGGAGAACCCGATCCCCAACCCGAATGTCTTTCTCGGAGATGTAGTCGAAGTTGTGAAGCGTCGCCTGCCTCACCGTCACGCCGCTCACCTCCACCGGCTCGAGAATCGCGTAGGGTGTGATCACTCCGGTCCGGCCGACGTTAACGCCGATTTCCCGCAGCCCGGTCGTGACCTCGCGGGCGGCGAACTTGAAGGCCACGGCCCCGCGCGGGTCTCGGCCGACAAACCCTAGATCGCGCGCCAGGTTCAGGTCGTTGAGCTTGATCACGATGCCATCGGCCTCGTAGGGCAGCGTGTCGCGTCGGGCCTCCCACGAGGGGGCCTGGTCGAGGGCTTCGTCCAGGCTCCGGCAGAGCTGGGCCTCGTTCGAGACGGGGAATCCCAGCCCCCGCAGCAAATCGAGGCTGCCCCACTGAGTCGACGGGATCCGCCCTTCGGCGTCGACGATCGCGTAGCACAGGAGGCTGATCGGACGGGAGGCCGTCAGCCCCGGGTCGAGCTGGCGCAGCGCCCCCGATGCGGTGTTTCGCGGATTCACGTAGGTTCGCTCGCCGGCTTCCTCCAGCCGGCGATTCATCTCCTCGAACGCCTTGCGAAAGATGATGGCTTCGCCTCGAACGACGAGCCGGCGAGGAGGGATCGGGCCGTCGCCATCGACCGGGATGCGGAGAGGCAGGCCGCGTAGGGTGCGAAGATTCGCCGTGACGTCTTCCCCGGTGACGCCGTCCCCGCGAGTCGTCCCGAGCGTGAAAACGCCCTTTGTGTAGTGAAGGACGACGGTGAGGCCATCGAGCTTGGGCTCGACGACAAAGTCGGCCTCGCGGACGCGCTCGTCTAGCCGGGCGATCCGATCAAACCAGGCGCGGACCTCTTCCGTGGTGTACGCGTTGCCGAGGCTGAGGATCGGCGCCGGGTGCCGCACCTTCACGAAACGATCGGCGGGCTGGCCGGCAACGCGCTGGGTGGGTGAATCGGGTGTGAGGAGCTCCGGATGGGCGGCCTCGATTTCGCGCAGCTCCCTCATCCATTGGTCGTACTCGTAGTCGCTGATCAGGGGCGATTCGAGAACGTAGTAGCGGTGGTCGTGGAATTGGATCTGGCGTCGGAGCTCTTCCGCTCGAGCCTTCAGATCCCGATGGGCCATGGCTGCGATTATAGCCCCGATCCGGGGCGTCGAACTTCGCTCTACCTTCGCGGCTCAGCCAAACCGGGCGCGGATCCAGGAGGCCGTCCAGGCCCAGAGCAGGCCCATCCCCAATCCAAGCCATGATCCGGCCCAGACGTCGGCGGGAAAGTGAACGCCGCCCCTCACTCGCGAAAGGCTGACCAGCGCTGCCAGGGCGCAGGCGGCCGCCCCCACCGGGGGAGCAGCGGAGAGCCCGGCGAGGATCGCGCCGGCCAGATACCAAGCGCGCGAGGCATCCCCGCTGGGAAAAGAAGGATCTCGAGGAGGCGGCGGGAGACGGATCTGAACGCCGGGCTCGCCCGAGAACGGCCTCGTCCGCCGGACGGAAACCTTGATCAGGCGCTCGATCCCCCCGCTGATCAGGCCAAGTCCCAGGAGGCTTGCTCCGGCGAGAGGGCGCCAGGTCGCAACCAGCCCGGCCAACACCACGAGCGCCCAGGAGGTGCCTAGCGGGCGGACAGCACGCAGAATCCCATCCGCCCACGCGGGCAGCGGCGCAGAATTGACGGCCCGGAAGAGATCTCTGTCGACCCGCCCGACCGCGGGGAGCTTCCAGGCCAGCCCCGTGAGCACACCCAAGATCGCCGCCCCGATGCCGGCCATTGCCATGGTCACAAGGCAGGCTCTGGGCGAATGTCCGGCCACAGAGGGTGAAACATGAGCCACTCCTCCGGTCGGGCGCGGATGAAGGGCTCCAGGATCGAGAGAACGTCTTGTGCCATGCGTCTGGGCCCGTCGCCGTGCCTTTCGTACTTGGTGGAATCCAGGAGCCCGCCCGGGACGACTCGGTATTTGCCCTCACCCAGCGATTGGCACACGCCGACCATCACTCTCGCCTTGGCCATAATCGCAAGGCGGGCATGCCCCACCGGCAAGCGAGCCGGGCGGCCAAAAAGCTCCAGCAGCTCCCCTTCGTCGACGGGCCGGTCGACGGCGGTCATCGCGATGCCGCCAGCCTTCAACAGATGCAGCGCCTTCCGCAGAGCCTGCGGGGAGATGGGGCTGAGGTCAAGGCCGTGCTGAAGGCGGATGGCGTTCTGCACCAGGTAGCTCCCGCGGGGCTGAGCATAGGAGAGCCCCTGAATGGGATAGCCATACTGCGCCAGCGAGAGCAGGATCATATCGAAGCAGCTCAAATGTCCGCTCACCGCGATCATGCCACGGCGGTCACGAATGCTTTCCTCAACCCACGCCCTCACCTGAGGGTCGAGCTCGCATGACTCTCGCAGCACACGCGGACCGCCGGCCATAGCCTTGAAAAGATCGACATAGCCGACCGCCGCCGTCCGCAGCACAACCTCGACCGCCCGGTGGAGCGCCGGATCGTGGGGATCCATTCCACGGACGACCGCCTGATTCAAGCGCACGGCTGAGGGGAGCGGCCCCTCTCCGGCGGCCACGCGGCGGGCGATCCACTCCCCCAGTCGATAGGCGAATCCCCGTGGCAGGAGGCCGACCGCGGCGATGCCGATCGGCGGCCCCAGGCGGCTGTTGGCGAGGGATACCAGGCTCACTCCACAGCCCCCGGCTGCTTCGCCGTCTTGAGGCCGTGCCGCAGGCCCCCTAGGATCACCGGCGCGCCGCGCAAGACGCAGATCGCCGTCGCCGCCCAGGCCACAATCGCGAACGCGCGCAAGAGAGGCTGCGAGAGCTCGTTCAGGGCGGAGCCGGCGGGGTAGCCGGAGAACGCGATACCGAGGGCGAGCCCGCAGAAGGCCGTGATCTTTGTGATGCTGTAGGAGGTGCGCATCCAGGGAGAAGCCACAAGGAAACGCCCGAGGGTCGAGCGGTGCTGCTCGAACGGTTTCAGCCCTTTCGCGACGCCGAGGCTGCGCAGCGCGTCGGTGAGCGTCGTCCGCAGGATCACCGTGATGGGAATGGCGACGGGGATCACACCGAGGTCCGCCAGCGCCACCCACAGAACGAGCTCGTAGGCACGATCTGCGGCGATGTCGAGGACGCTTCCCAGGAGGCTGGTCTGCCCCCGGGCACGAGCCACGGCACCGTCCACCGTATCCAGCATGAGCAAGATGAATAGCACGGGCACGCCGATGAGCCGGACGGGCGGGCTTCCATAGTAGAGCATGATCATGTAGCCGACCAGAAGAGGAAATCGGCTGAGGGTGATCCAGTTAGCCATGCGCCCTCCATATAGCCGCTCTGGGATTCTAGCCGAAGGTGAGAGCGGGACAAAGAGCGCGAGCGCAAGATCTCCGGCGCCGTTTTCCGAGCCGCCTGCGCGGCTGGTTTTCAGAATAGCCCCGCCTCCCTGGATTCTACTTCCAGATGCGCCATCCTTCACCTGAATCCTGCCATTTGTCATTTGTGGCCCCTCGGTTCGGATGCTACACTGAGCAGGATCCTCAACAGCTCAGGAGGCCTCATGTCGGCGGCACGGATCATCGCATACGCGGCGGCGGCGATTCTCCTTCTATTTGGCGTCCTCTACATCTTAGGAGCATTTAGTGAAGCGGGGTCTGCCTCCTGGATTCTGGTGGGGCTGATCCTGGTGGGGATCTCCTTCGGGCTGATCTGGCTCGCCTCGCGCCGTCGTGCGGAGCCCGGCCAGACCGAGATCATTCAGAAGATCGATCTCTCCGGGAAGGTGAATCTCGAGAGGCTCACTTGCCGCAACTGCGGCGGCGCCATGACGGCCGACAACATCAAGATGGTCGCCGGGGCGCCGGTGGTCTCGTGCCCCTACTGCAACACATCCTACCAGCTCACCGAAGAGCCAAAATGGTAGGGGGCCCCTCCCGATCGCTCGCGGCCGTTGGGGCTGCAGGAGTGCTCTCATGAGACGATTCGCCCGCGCCGGCTTTGTTGCCGCAATTCTCCTCTCGCTTGGATCCCCCCTCACGGCGTCGGCCCAAGACTACTCCTTCTCGCTCGACCAGGAAACCGTCGACGTCTACTGGGAACTCGACGGCACGGCGCGGATCGAATACGAATTCGTTTTCACCAACGACAGTTTCGCCCCGCCCATGGCTTACCTCGATGTGGGCGTGCCGGCCGACTCGTATTCCATCCCCAGTGTGAGGGCCACGATCGACGGCCGCTCCATCACCGATATCCAGCTCTCTCCCTATGTCGATCCTGGCGTCGCGCTCGGCCTGGGGTCGGCTTCGATCCAGCCCGGCGGCCGTGGAGTCGTCCGCGTTTCGATCCCCGGCGTGGGGCGAGTTCTCTATGAGGGCGACGAGGCAGGGTATGCCAGCGCGCAGTTCTCCCCCACCTGGTTTGACGCCAGCCTGGTCCACGGCACGACCGATCTGACGGTGACCTTCCACTTTCCGCCCGGCGTCCAACCCGAGGAGCCCCGCTACTACCCCAGCCCCTCCGGCTGGCCGGAGACTCAACCGGCGGCCGCTTACGACGACAATGGGCGCATCATCTACCGGTGGCACAACGCGCAGGCCAACGGCTACACCCAG
>DATEAV010000244.1:0-4770 GCA_035288185.1 Anaerolineales bacterium
CTGAAGCCGCGCGGAGGCGGATAGGGCTCGGGATCGAGGTACCATCCCGACGGCTGGCTGGGAGAGAAGCCGGTGAGGTAGTCCAGCGAGTAGCCGGAGGCCCGCCGCCAGACCCGAGGCCAATCCCGGCGGACCTGGTCCACCGCGCTCGCCCGCACATCGAGCGCGCGGCGATAGATGCGCCCCTCGAGCGTCGAGGCCTCCGCCTTGTGCCGGGCCGCCTCTTCTCCCACCGGGCCTAGGCGCGCCGTCGACCCGTCGCTCAGCACGACCTCCGCCTCAAGCAGATGGTCGGCGGTCATCCCGTAGCGAATCGAATGGGCCCCCGTGGCGTTGGTTGCGATCATGCCTCCGAACGTGGCCCGGTCGGCGGAAGCGGGATCGGGGCCGAACATCAGGCCATGAGGTCTTGCCGCGGCGTTCAGCGCCGCCCCCACAACGCCTGGCCCCACCTCGGCGAGGGCCTCCTCGGGGACGAGCCTGTGGATCTTGTCAAGGTGGCGGGCACAATCCAGGATGAGAGCCCGGCCGACTGCCTGCCCCGCCAGGCTGGTCCCGGCGCCGCGGGCCAGGAGAGGGACGCCAACTTCCCGGGCCACCTCCACGACTCGCGATAGATCGTCGTCGCGGCGTGGGTAGTACACGCCGATCGGTTCGATCTGGTAGTTGGAGGCGTCGGTGCTGTAGAGGATTCGGGTGTACGGGTCGAAGCGGGCATTCTCCCCGAGGCGAGATTGGAGGGCACGCTGGAGGTCGGTCAATTCCTTGGTCGAGGAGAGTGTCATGGCGATGTTGGCCCGCGGACGCTTGTGTTCAAGCGGGGAGGCCGACGTATCACTCCGGAGAGGGATGTTTGGTCAAGATCAGAGGTCTTCGTCGAAGGCGGGATCCTCCTCCAACGGGCTCTCTTCCTCCTGGTTCACCGGACGGCTCTTCAGCCACGGCCGCAAGTCGCCGACCAGCGTGCCCGGAAGCCGGCCGGTCAGCCGCACCCCCTCCGGGGTATGCTCCACCCGCTCGACGATCCCATGCTCGTGGAAGAGGCTGATGAGGCGGCCCTCCTGGTAGGGCAGGAAGACGTCACACCAGACCATATTCCCCTGCAACTCTTGTTCGACAACCGACAGGAGCGCTGCGATCCCCTCCCCCGTCGTCGCCGAGATCGGCACGGCGCGCTCAAACTCGTCGATCCGGTCGACGGCGGCCTCGGGGGTCTCAAGGAGGTCGATCTTGTTCAGGGCAGTGACCATGGCAATATCGACAACGCCGATTTCATCGAGGGTGTCGCGCACGGCCTGGGCCTGGGCCGGAGCATCCAGATGTGTGATGTCGACGACATGGAGCAGGAGATCGGCCTCCAGGATCTCTTCGAGAGTAGCGCGGAACGCCGCCACAAGCGCAGCCGGGAGCTTCTGGATGAAACCCACGGTGTCGGTGATGAGCGCTTGCCGACCGGCGGGGAGCTGGATGCGACGGGTCGTCGGGTCGAGCGTGGCGAAAAGCTGATCGGCCACGTAGACGCCGGCGCCGGTCAATCGATTCAGCAGGGTCGACTTGCCTGCGTTGGTGTAGCCCACGAGGGCGATCGTGGGGACCGCCGCCCGGCGCCGCCGTGCCCGGTGGCGGCCGCGATGGGCGCGCACCTTCTCGAGCTCCTTTCGCAGGTGCGCGATGCGCCGGCCGATGTCGCGACGATCCACCTCCAGCTGCATCTCGCCGGGGCCGCGCAGGCCCACCCCGCCCACGGAGCCGGCCCGCCCTCCCCCGCCGCCGGCCTGGCGAGCGAGGTGCGTCCAGGCCCCCGTCAGCCGAGGCAGGCGGTATTCATATTGCGCGAGCTCCACCTGGAGAGCGCCCTCGCGAGAGCGGGCATGCTGGGCAAAGACATCGAGGATCAGGGCCGTGCGGTCGAGCACTCGAACATCATCGCCGAAGGCCCTCTCCAGCTCGCGCTGGTGACGAGGCGAGAGCTCATTGTCGAACAAGAGGAGATCGGCCGCCGTCTCCTCGACCTGCTCGCGGATCTCTTCCAGCTTTCCCGAGCCGATCAGGGTCTTGGGGTCGGGGGAGCGGACCTTCTGTGTCGCCCGGCCGACGACCGAAAGCCGAGCGGTTCTGGCCAGCAATGCAAGCTCCTCCAGCGAAGAGAGGAGGGGCAAGAGCTGGCCTTCATCGCCGGCCACCTCCACCCCCACAAGGAAGGCTCGCTCCTGCGGGGGAGTTGTCGGTAGGGGAATGCCGCTCACAAGAGGGATTATACCGCCCAGCCTTGCGTGGCCTGCGCCCGCTACGGCCGCGAGAGAAGCCAGGCTTCGAGCGTCTGGCCGACCTGCTCCAGGCTCTCGGCCGACACCTTGTCGAGCGTATCCTGAGTCGTGTGGTAGTAGGGATAGTTGAAATCGATGATCAGCACAGA
This sequence comes from Anaerolineales bacterium, assembly GCA_035288185.1. Lineage (GTDB taxonomy): Bacteria > Chloroflexota > Anaerolineae > Anaerolineales > E44-bin32 > DATEAV01. Next base: position 2,417 of record DATEAV010000244.1, read on the forward strand.
GGGGATGCCGAGCTCAAGAAAGGGGATGTGGTCATCGAGCATCGAGTGCCGAGGCATGGCGATGAACGATTCGAATCCCAGCGAGGTGGCCGTCGCCCAAATGGATTCGCGCAGAATTGGATCGCTGTTCATCTCGTAGTGGATCTGAAGGTCGGCATCGCCGATCATGTCCACGATGATCGCGGCGGCCGGCATCGAAGGCAGCCCGGCGGCGAAAGCCCTGGAGCCCTGGATCCAATCGCCGCCAGCGGCGCCGCCGCCATCCTCCAGGTCGAAGAAGGCCAGCCAGAGAGGACGGTTCAGGCCGGTCTCGGGCAGGACGCGTGCCAGCTCAAGAAGGACGGCCACGCCGGAGGCGCCGTCGTTCGCGCCGGGCACCGGGCTCTCCGGAGAAGCCTCGTCGCGGTCGGCCACGGGCCGGCTGTCGTAGTGCGCGCCCAGGAGAATCGGGGGGCTGCCGTCTTCGCCAAGAGCGCCCAGGACGTTGGTGCCGGCCTGGCCCTGGGCAGTGAAGCCTTGCGTCTCGGCCTCCCACCCTGACTCCTCCAGCGAGGCGACGATCCAGGCGATGACCTCGTCGTGCGCCGCCGTCCCTGGCACGCGAGGCCCCATCGTAAGCTGCTCCTCCACCAGGCCCAGCGCCCTCCCGCCGTCGAACCGCGCTGCCTGAACCGTGTCGGTAGGCCCGGCCGGCGAGCAGGAGGCGGCTGCCGCCGCCAGCAGCGCGAGCGCCATGCCCAATTTAGCCACAGCGGTGCGCATAGCCTCGCCGCGTTTGGCGGGGAGATGTTTGGGCTTGGTGTGACTCATGGTGTGGCTATGCGCATTGTAGGCTCGCCGGCTTCCGCCCACGCACGCGCCAAGTCCTCCAGCGCCCTCCCAGCGTGCCGCCGCGCACGCTCCCGCCGCTCCAGTCGGCCGGCGAAAGGCGGCAGCAGTCCAAGGTTCGCCTTCATGGGCTGGAAATGCTTCGCCTCCGCGTGGGTGACGTAGTGAATCAGCGCTCCCAGCATCGTCGTCGCGGGAAGCGACGCCGGCTCTGCCCCGCCCGCCAGGCGAGCCGCGTTAACGCCCGCCAGCAGGCCGGTGGCGATGTTGCCAAGGTACCCCTCGACGCCCGTGATCTGGCCCGCGAAAAGCATCCGCCGGTGGTCACGGTGTTGTAGGGTCGAATGGAGGATGCGGGGTGAGTTGAGGAATGTGTTTCGGTGCATCTGGCCGAAGCGCGCAAACCGCGCCCGCTCCAGGCCGGGGATCATCCGGAAGACTCGCTGCTGCTCGGCGTAAGTGAGATTCGTCTGGAAGCCAACCAGGTTGTACAGGTCGCCCGCCAGGTTGTCCTGGCGAAGCTGGACCACAGCGTAAGGGCGCTTGCCCGTGCGCGGGTGGCGGATCCCCACCGGGCGCATCGGCCCGTAGGCGAGGGCCAGTTCGCCGCGCTCGGCGATCACCTCCACGGGGAGGCAGCCTTCAAAGAAGTGATCCGGGCCTGCGCGTACGCCCTGGCGGATCGCCTCTTCAAACTCCCGCAGAGGGATCCGCTGCGCGGCCGCCAACTCGCGAACAAAGGAGCGATATTCGTCCTCCGACATCGGGGCATTCAGGTAGTCGCCCACCGGGGATTCGCCGCGATCGTAGCGGGAAGCGCGAAAGACGATGGAGGGATCGAGGGACTCGCCCTCTACAATCGGAGATAGCGCGTCGAAGAAGTAGAGATGTTCCTCTCCGGTGAGATCTTGCAGCGAGCGGGAGAGCGCCGGCGATGTGAGGGGCCCCGAAGCGATGACGACGATCCCCTCCGAAGGGATCGCCTGCACCTCCTCCCGAAGAATCCGGATTCGGGGATGCGCCTCCAGGCGGGCCGTAACCGCATGGGCAAACTTCTCCCGGTCTACCGCCAGCGCCCCTCCGGCGGGGAGCGCCGCCTGCCTGGCCTCTTCGAGGAGCAGGCTGCCCATCAGCTCCATCTCGCTCATCAGGATTCCGGAGGCTCGATCCGGCAGGTGGGAGCCGAGCGAGTTGGAGCAAACGAGCTCGGCCAGGTCGCCGCTGCGGTGCGCGCCGGTCGTCGTGGCCGGGCGCATCTCGTAAAGCCGGACCTGAAGCCCGCGCTCAGCCGCCTGCCAGGCTGCCTCGCTCCCCGCCAGACCCCCTCCGATGACGGTCATCTCGTGGGCCATGGACGCATTCTATCATGTCCCTCAGATGGCATAGAACTTGCACCCTGCTTGCGCACCGGGCTTGCCTGATCTATACTCTCCGGCCGAGGCGGATCCCATGCTTCAGTCCCAGGACCAGTCCCTCCGTCCACTCACGACCGCCCACCTGGCTCAGACGATGAGCCTGCTCACGCT